>NZ_JBAQWU010000415.1:0-3905 GCF_049299075.1 Gordonia sp. (in: high G+C Gram-positive bacteria) | reverse complement strand
GCTCGGTACCGAGTGTCGACTCGACCATGCGCCCGGCGATGCCGCGGCCCCAGGACCGGTTGCGCGGCAGGTCAGGATCGGTGTCCGGGGCGTTGCTGAACTCGCCGCGGCGGCCGGCTTCCACCAGCGCCTCGACGCGTGCGGCAGCACCGGCGTCGTCGTAGGCGGTGCGGTCTTGCGTCCGGTTGGGCGGCGGAACGTGGTAGTTCGCCGGGTCGCCGTCGGCGGTGATCGCCTGCAGATCGGCGAGCGAGGCGAGGAAGCGTTCGCGTTCCCGCGCAAAAAGGCTGGCGTCATCGGACAATTCGAAGACCGCCGACATGAAGTTCTCCTGGCTCGCGCCTTCTTCGAGGCGGCGGATCAGGTAGGCGATGGCGACGTCGAACTCCTCCGGGTGCACCACCGGCGTGTAGAGCAGGAGCGAGCCGACCTCGCGCTTCACCGCCTGCGCCTGGGCGGTCGCCATGCCGAGCAGCATCTCCACGTCCAGACCGTCCTCGGCGCCGCGGCGCTGGGCGAGCAGCCAGGCGAGCGCAACGTCGAACAAATTGTGTCCGGCCACCCCGATACGGATGTTTTTCACGCGGTCCGGGTGCAGCGCGAAGTCCAGGACAGCCTTGTAGCTGGTGTCCGAGTCCTGTTTGCTGCCCCAAGTGGCCACCGGCCAGCCGTGCACGGCAGCGTCAACGTGCTCCATGGGGAGGTTGGCGCCCTTCACCACCCGGACTTTGACCGGCGCACCGCCGCCGGCCACGCGCGCGGCGGCCCAGTCTTGCAGGCTGATCATCGCACCCAGCGCATCGGGCAGGTATGCCTGAAGCACGATGCCCGCGGACAACTCGTGGAACTCCGGGCGATCGAGGAGCCGCCGGAAGACCGCAATGGTCAAGTCCAGATCCTTGTACTCCTCCATATCGAGGTTGATGAACTTCTTCGGCGACGAGGAAGCCGCCCGCTCGAACAACGGCACCAGGTGCGCGACGACGCTGTCGACCGCCTCGTCAAAGGCCCAGTGGTTATGCGGCGCCACGGTGGAGCTCACCTTGATCGAGACGTAGTCGACGTCCGGACGGGCCAGCAGCTTGTGCGTCCCGGCCAGCCGGCGCTCCGCCTCGTGCTCACCGAGGATCGCCTCGCCGAGCAGATTGATGTTGAGGCGCACGTCGTCGCGCTTGATTTTGGCGATAGCCGGGCCCAGCTTGGCATCGGTGGCGTCGATGATCAGGTGGCTGACCATTTCGCGGAGCACGCGGCGGGCCGTCGGCACCACCACTCCGGGCAGCGATGTGCCAAGCACACCGCCGAGCGTGATGGCGCCGCGCATCGGTGCGGGCAGAAACTTGGGTGTCAGCGAGGTGAGGCCGCGGAGCTTCTTGGCCGCGGCACGACGATCCTCCGGCCGCACCACGCCGTCAACGAAGCCCACGGTGAAATCGAGCCCGTTGGGGTCGCTGAGGACCCCGGTCAGCCGGGCGGCCGCCGTGTCGACTGGGAGTTGGTCGGCCTCGTTCAGCCACCGCTGGACCAACGCAATGGCATCGTCGGCGAGGTCTTGCGGACGCACCGCGCTGGCATCGGTCATGGTCTGTACCTTTCTCGGGGCGGCCCCCGGGAAGGTTCACAGGTGAGGGCGCTATTGAGCTAACTGTGAGGCACCCAAAAGATGAAGTAAAGCGCGATTATCTGTGGAATAACATTAAGAAGAACCGCACAATCCGGTGCGGTGTGTCCGTCTCGACGGGAGACGACGATGATCGACGTCAAACGCCTACGCGTGCTCCGCGAACTGGCCGCCCGTGGCACGGTGATCGCCGTCGCCGATGCCCTCGACTACAGCCCGTCGGCGGTCTCTCAGCAGCTCGCCACCCTGGAGCGCGAGGTGGGCGTCCCACTGTTTCGGCGCAGCGGTCGCACCCTCGAGCTCACCGCGGCGGCCCGCTTCCTCGCTGGCGAGGCCGACGAGCTACTCGGCCACATCGAACGCATCGAATCAGCCATGCGCCGCAGCCAGGACGAGGTGAGCGGCAGCATTCGCGTCGCCACCTTCCAGACCGCGATGTTGGCCCTGCTGCCGCAGACGTTGAGCCGACTGCGCACCGAATACCCGAGCCTGCGGGTCGACGTCGTGCAGTACGAGCCGGAGTCCGGACTCTTCGAGACCTGGGTGCGCGGATTCGATCTGGTGATCGCCGAGCACTATCCGGCCCACGCGCCAGTGCAGTTCGCCGGACTCGACCGCGAACCCCTCACCCGCGACCGGATCGAGCTCGCGCTACCGCCCGTCGGAGTCAACCCCGCATTCGACAACGTCGCCGCCCTGGCCGATGCCGCTGAATTGCCGTGGGTGATGGAACCACGCCCGGCCGCTTCCCGCCATTGGGCCGAACAGCTTTGCCGCACAGCGGGTTTCGAGCCGGACGTCCGCTTCGAGACGGCGGACATGCAGGCGCACCTGCGCCTCGTCGAATCCGGCAATGCTGCGGCGCTGCTGCCCGGACTAATCCACGTCGACGCCGACCCCCGACTGCGGCTGATCGGGCTGCCCGACGACCCGCACCGGACCATTTTCAGCGCCGCCCGGATCTCGGGTGCCGAACATCCGGGTATCGCCGCTATGCGTTCGATCCTTGCCGAGGAGAGTGCCAGCTCCCCTGCGCGGCGGCCTTCGGCTTGATGCTCGTCGCCAGCCCCCGTTGCGCTGCACGCCGGTAGATTGGTGGGCACCATGGTTCCCGAACTCGAAGTGCCCGCTCTCGCCCGTCGTCTCGCCGCGTTCGGCGCCGTCGCCCGGATGACCGGGTTCGACGACGTCGTCACCTTCTCCGATGAGGGCCTGATTCTCGACGACGACGATTACCTGCGGCTCGGCCGCGACGGCAACGTCAGCAACAGCTCGGGGACCGGCGCGGTGCCCCGCGCCTGGAGCACCGATGCGCGCGCCGACCAGGTGATCACCGACTGGATCGAGCAGTATCTGGAGGACACCTATCAGTTCCTGGTGATTCGCCGCGACTACATCGGCGATCTGGTCGCCGACCCGTTCTCCGAGCTGTACGTGTCCCGGCTGGCCGACCGATTTCCGAACGTCGACCTACCCGCGATCGAAGAATTCTTGGGTGGGATTCGCCGCTGGCTAGGCGGTCTTTCGGCCCTCGCGTAGCGTCCCAGCCCGCTCCGTGCCCGCCCGCGACTCGGTACGGTCGATGTCATGGAAACTATCGCGATCATCGGAGGGCACGGAAAAGTCGCCCTCGAACTGGCCCCGATTCTGACCGCCCGGGGAGACTCCGTGACCTCCCTCATCCGGACTGCTGAACAGGCGATCGACGTCGCCGCGACTGGAGCCAGCCCGCTACTCCTGGACATCGAGCAAGCTTCCGTCGACGAGCTCGCCGTCGTCCTGGGCGACGCGGATGCCGTGGTGTTCAGCGCCGGCGCCGGTGGCGGCAATCCGCAGCGCACCCACGCCGTCGACCGGGATGCGGCGATCCGAGCGATCCAGGCGGCGCAGTCCGCTGGAGTACGGCGATTCGTGATGGTGTCGTATCTCGGAGCCGGACCCGATCACGGTGTACCCGAAGACCATTCGTTCTACGCATACGCCGAGGCGAAGGCGGCCGCCGACACCGCGCTGCGTGCCTCCACTCTGGACTGGACCATACTGATGCCCGGCTCTCTGACCGAAGACGCGGCCACCGGCGCCATCGACCCGACGGCCACAGCGACTACGGGCAACCCCGGCACCTCGCGCGCCAACGTCGCCCAGGTGGCCGCCGCTGTGCTCGCCGACCGGAGCACCATCGGCAAGGACATTCCGTTCACTGACGGCGAGATCCCCATCCCCGACGCCGTCGCCCGCTAACCACACAGCAAGCGGGTCGACCCTTCGACAGGCTCAGGGAGCG
>NZ_JBAQWU010000414.1:0-3851 GCF_049299075.1 Gordonia sp. (in: high G+C Gram-positive bacteria) | reverse complement strand
CGACATGCCTTGGTAGATCAGTGATCCACCACCAAGCCCGGCGGGTGCCAGCGCCGTGATGTTCTCGCCGACGACGGCATCGATGAGGCCCACGTACGGGTCCACTGCCAGCGGCTTGCCGAACAGTTGCGGGGCGCTGCGATGCCACAGCACCCGCTCGTCCGGGCTGGACGCATTGGGAAAGGTCCGGGCATTGGGGCCGGTGCGCCATTCGCGTCCACGCTCCAACATCAGTACCGGCACCCCGGCCTGTGTCAGCCGCAGGGCGGTGACGCCGCCACCGAATCCGGAGCCGATCACCACCACCCGGCGCTCCTCGCGGGTGAGCGGGGTGCGCCTCGGCGCGGCCGCGACCGGGGCCGCGGGGGCGGCGAGGACAGCGGCCCCGACCGCCGCTGTACCCGCCAGGAATCCCCGACGGCTCACCAATGCCGATGTTGCTTTGAACATAATCACTCCTTGTGTCTCTTAAGTCAAACGTCTTAATCTGTGCCCGCAGCAGGCCGCCCTCGCCGATACCGTGCGGCGTCGGCAGACCCATGGGGAATCATGGACATATGAGCGATGAGCCCACGACGCAGGCAACGCAGACGCGCCACCGACTGCTCACCGCCGCCGAAGAACTCTTCGCCGCCCGCGGCGTCACCGCGGTGTCGAACCGGATGATCTGCGAAGCAGCCGGTCAAGGAAACCACTATGCGGTCGCCTACCACTTCGAGTCCCGTGAAGGCCTGATCCAGGCACTGCTGCGCAGCCACAATGGCCGGATCGATGCACTCCGACGGCAGTTGGTGGACGAGCTCGGCTACATCGCCGAGGTGCGGGACTGGCTTCGCTGCCTGGTACAACCGCAGCTCGAATACGTCGGGACCGCGTCGGGGCGAACCCATTTCGCCACCATATGTGCGCACCTCGTCGCCGATCCGGCCTACACCGAGCTCATCTACCGCGAAGCCGCCCAATCGCCGTCGCTCATCCGGATCCTGGAGGGCCTCTACCGCACCCTCCCCAACCTGTCCGAGCACACGATCACGGTGCGGAACCTGATGACGCAGAACGTCTTAATCTCTACCTACGCCGACTTCGAGCGCTCCCGCAATGACGCCGCGGAGCTCGACAGCGAATCGTGGCGCGAGTTTTCCGACGCCATGGTCGACGGACTCCTTGGCCTTTGGCTAGCCCCAGAGACCTAGTCCCAGGAACCTAGCGCCGGGCGTCGCCTCCCTTCCGCATGAGCCCGGCACCGACCCATCTTCAGACACTTGACTTAGGAATGAAACACATGCGAGGGTGTTTGTGACATAGTTCACCTCGACGAGTAGCTCCGGCGCCGCCTCGGTATTGCTGCATCACCAGAACACCAGTCGAGACAGTTCATCGGAGTCACGTATGTTAGGTCCCCACTCGCAGCGATTGCGCCGGTTCGCGGTGATCACCGCGCTCGGGCTCGCCGCCACCGCATTGCCGCTCGGCATGATGAACGGTCCGCAGGCTCAGGCCGCGCCACGACTGCCGATCGCCAAAGCCGACTGCGGTCCCGGTTCCAGTCCCGAACGCGGCCTGCAGGGCGACGTCCCGGCCGCCGACCGCAACTCCGGTCGCAGCAAACGCGGGTACTCGTGCAATGTGAAGCGCCTGGGCGCGTACCAGGGCCACGGCGCTGGCATCACGTCGACCAGTTACCAGAACTGTGCCTACATGGGCAGCCTCTTTCCCGGTGCGGCAATCGGCTCAGACACCGGTGTATCCGTCGTCGACGCGAGCAATCCGCGAGCACCGCAGCGTACGGCGGTGCTCGATCATCCCGCGTTACAGGCCGGCACCTGGGAGAGCCTGAAGGTGAATCGCAACAGCGGTCTGCTGGTCGGCGCGGGCGTCCCGTTCCTGACCGGCGCCGGCCTGCTCGCCGTGTACGACGTCGCCAAGGACTGCGCGCACCCCACCCTGATGAACGACGTCGTCGGAACCCCGGCCGCACCGTTGGCGATCACCGCGCATGAGGGCGGGTTCTCGCCCGACGGCAAGACCTACTGGGCGACGGGCACCGCCCCCGGCGTCATCAGTGCGGTCTCGCTCGACGACCCCAAGCATCCGCGCGTACTGCTGAACAACCTCACTGCGCTCGACAACCACGGCATCGGCGTGAGCCCGGACGGCAATACGCTGTACCTGTCGCACAACTTCGGCGGCATCAGCATTTGGGATATCAGTTCGATCCAGAAACGCTCGGCTAATCCGCGGATGGTCAAGCTCGCCGACCTCGGCTGGTCCAACGGCGTGCTCACGCAGCACAGCATTCCGGTCACCTACGGTAACAAGGACTACCTGTTCACAGTGCTGGAAGGCGGCTCGGGCGGAGTGAAGTTCATCGACGTGAACAACCCGCGCAAACCGAAGGTCGTCAACGAGCTGAAGCTGGAGATCAATCTGCCCAAACACCAGGATTCGGCGCTCGCTTCCAGCATGGGCGGTAGCGCCTTCGCCTACGAGTCGCACTACTGCGCAGCTGATCGACCGGTGAATCCGACCGCCCTGGCCTGCGGCTGGATCTCCTCGGGAATCCGGGTCTTCGACGTCCGGGACCCGTTCGACGTCAAAGAGATCGCGTACTACAACCCGCCCGCGCAGACCGGCAAACACCTCGAGTTGTGGAACTCCCCGCACGCGCTCGCCTCGGTCATCGGCCTGCCCCTGATCTCGACCACCGGCATCCTGCAGTCGCTGGCCAGCGGCCAGTTTGATCCCCGCCAGGCGATCAGCGCCCGCTCAGGCAATCTGGTCGGCGATCTGAGTACCGACTGGTGCTTCTCCCCGCCGGAGTGGCGTGGCAACCAGCTGTACGTCGGTTGCTCGGACAACGGCTTCCAGGTACTGCAACTGACGAACGACGTCTACACGCCGCCCACCGATCAGCTGTCCACGGTCGGCTCGTGACCGAAAGCAGTTCGCGCCTTCGCCCGGCGGTTACGGTGCTCGCCGTCGCCACCCTGGCGGCGATCGCGCTGATCGGTGGAATCATGGTGCGCCCGTTGGTGATTGACGATTCTCGGGACCAACAGCCGACATTGAGCGCAGTCGAGGTTGCCTTCTTGCAGGACATGACTGCTCATCACCAGCAAGCAACCGAGATGGGCAAGCTGATCGACCGCGACGGCATCGATCCCGCAGTGCGCAATCTCGGCAGGCAGATCGCGACGAGCCAGCAGTTCGAGTTGGGCACCATGTCCGGCTGGCTGCGCTTGGTCGGCGAACCGCTGAACAATCCGGTCCCGATGGCCTGGATGACCCGGTACGCCGGCACGGGCCAGGACGACCACCACGCGAGCGCTGTCCTCACCGACGACGCGGCCCACCAGATGCCCGGCATGTCGACACCGGACGAGGTCGCGGCGCTCGGCTCGCTCCCGCCGACTGAGGCCGAGAACCGCTTCTTGATCCAAATGCAACGCCACCACTACGGCGGCATCGCGATGGCCCAAGATCTCACCGCCCGCGTGCCCGACGGCATCGTCGCCCAACTCGCAGCCAGCATGATCAGCAACCAAAGCAAGGAGACCGGGCTGATGGGCACCATGCTCGTAGCCCGCGGAGTCGAGCCCTAACCGGTGGCCAGGCCGCGCGCGATCACCAGGCGCTGAATCTGGTTGGTGCCCTCAAAGATCTGGGTGATCTTGGCTTCGCGCATATAGCGCTCGACCCGGAAGTCCCGCGTATAGCCGTTACCGCCGAAGACCTGCACGGCATCGGTGGTGACCCGCATGGCGGTGTCGGTGGCCGTCAACTTCGCCACCGACGCCTGCCGCGAATACGGCATCCCTCGATCGCGACGGCGGGCCGCGTCGAGGTAGGTG
>NZ_JBAQWU010000413.1:0-2774 GCF_049299075.1 Gordonia sp. (in: high G+C Gram-positive bacteria) | reverse complement strand
CCGGCTTTGCGGTAGCCGCCCCGGTCACTGAGTTCCACATACAGCGTGGCGTCGAAGACCTGCCGCCGCCGCAGCGTGGCTTCCCGCGCATCCAGTAGATCGAGCAGACCATCCTCCGACTCCGGCGCCAGGGCCACCGACTGCAAGCGCACCTCGGCCGCATCCTGGACCGCCAGCAACTGCGCCGCCGACAAACCATCGACGACAGCAGCCGCGTCGAATCCCGAACCTCCGTCCACAGTGGGTGGAGCAGCGTCATTGTTCATGACGGCCACCTCCTGCCAGGTCGGTATTGGGGCTGGTCAAGCCCGATAGTGCATCCCTATTCTCAGAATAACGCACACCATGTAGTGAAAGCAACAGTACTCTCGAACTTTCTTTCGAAATGCCTGAACTGGTGGGAGTCTAGTGACCTCACGGTGGTGGCTATCGGATGCTCAGGACGTGCGCGGTGGCGGGGTGATTCCGGCAGCGTCTGGTGAGCGTCGCCGCGATGGCGGCGCCGGTGATCAGCACCGAACCTGGGCGCTGACGCACCACTGCCAGGACCGTTCCGGCGAGAATGAGCACGCCGCAGATCCGGGTGGCGAGGCCGATGCCGGTGGTTGGCGTTCGGTCCTGGTGTCGGTCATGGTGACTTGGACATTCCCGGGTCCGTTGACCGCCGCGCCGAAGTGCACCGGGGCGCTGGCCGCGCGCCAGGGATCCGGTCATGCATTCAGTGCCTCGCGCGTCGGGGGCGGCGGCGCAGGGCGACGCCGCCGGTGCCGAGAAGGAAGATGACGACAGCGACCGCGCCGAACCACACCAGCGCACCGTCCTTTCCCCACGGCGGCGTCATCACCAGGAACTGGCCGGTGCCCCAGATCCCGTTGAGGAAGGGCATGTACGCCTGGACTTTGCCGCCGTTCGGGATGAAGATGATTGCGTCCTCGACGATGGCGATCCAGAACAGCAAGACCGCGACCGCCGCGGCCGGATGACCGATCAGCCCGGCCAGTCCGATGCCAAACCCGCAGGCGAAGAAGGCGTAGATCGGCACCGTGAGGAGGAACCGGACGCCGATCATGGAAGTTAGGTCGACGTCGCCGTACACCTCGGGGAAGGCCACCGGGAGCACCGCCATCAGGAACGCAATCAGCCCGAGTGAGACGGCAGCGGTGAGCAGTCCGTAGTACAGCCAGCGGGCCAGGGTCGAGGTCCACGAGCGTGGGTACAGGTAGCGGTCGACATCGCCGAGTGCCCCGCGCATGCTGCTCGCCTGCGCGTAGGTGGCGATCAGGGCGCCAGCCACCGCGCCGAAGTTGAGGACCCAGTACGCCGAGTTCTCGGTCGGGAACGCCGCGACGGATATCTCCGTGCTGTTCAGCGCGGCGATCCGTTCGGATGCGTAGGCGATGCCGAACGTGATGAGCAACGGGAGCACGATGACGCCGGGAATGCCGGCGTAGACCAGCAGGCTGCGCAGGCCGCCGGCGCGGATGTGCTCGGCGGCGATGCCACGCGCGATCTGGCCGGGGGCGGTGAGGTGTGGTTTCGACACAGGCCTCGTTCCTCGGCCCGGCGCAACCGCCGAACTGGGATGAGCGATCGCGACGGACTGCTTAGCCATGGAGCACGCCGATCGCGGCGAGGTAGGCGTCCTCGAGGTCGTTGTGGACGCCCTGGAAGTCGGGGACCGAGACTGCGGGCGCGGCGGTCTTGTTGTTGATCAGCACGATCGCGTCCGCGCTGCGGGCCACCTCGCCGAGCAGGTGTGAGGCGACCAGCACGGCGCGCCCCTCGGCGGCCAGCCCGGTGAGCAGCGTCCGCAGCCAGACGATGCCCTCCACGTCGAGCCCGTTCAGCGGCTCGTCAAATACGAGCGTGCCCGCATCGGGTAGCAGCGCCGAGGCGATTCCCAGCCGCTGCCGCATACCGAGCGAATAGTCGCCGGTGCGCCGGGTGCCGTAGGCGTCGAGCCCGGTACGCGCTACGACGTCGTCGATCCGGCTCTTGTCGATTCCGGCGGCGGCGGCGAGCCAACGCAGATGTCGTCGTGCGGTGTGCCCGGGGTGGACCGGTTCGGTGCCCAGATGCATACCGAGCCCGCGGGCCGGGGAACTAAGACGGCGAATCGGGATGTCGTCGATCTTTACGGTCCCGGCCGTCGGTGAGGTGATCCCGCAGACGGTGCGCAGGAGCGTCGACTTGCCCGCTCCGTTGGGGCCCAGGAGGTACACCAACTGGCCGCCCGGCACCGTCAGGTCGACATCGCGCAGGATGCTCCGCCCGCCGAGATCGACGCGCAGACCGCGGACCTCGATGCGGTGGTCAGGCATTCAGGCGTTGCAGTAGACGTTCAGGCCGACGGTCTTGACGCCCTGGCAGATCGAATTGTTGGCCAGGCGCCAGTTGCCGCCGACCTTTGTGAACTCGACGGTGGTGTTGACGGTGGGGCGGCCGGCCGACTGGGCCTGCAGCTTCGCATAGATGGTGTCGCCGCTGCGGCCGGTGATCTCGGTGACCGCGTTGGAGCCGCGCGGGGCGCGGAACAGGCCGAGGTTGTAGACGGTCCGCGGCACGACGACCGCGTCCATCCCGCCCTCCAAATTGCGGGCCTTGGCCTCATCGGAGGCGGGCGTCTCCACCAGGAACTCGATGATGTTGTCGAGATCGGCGACCGACGGGTTCGCCGCGGTCACGGTGAAGTCGGCTGGCAGCGCAGAGGCGGCCGGGGCGGTCAGAGTCAGACCGATGAGGGCGGCGGCCGCGGCTGCCGCGGCGATCAGCAG
>NZ_JBAQWU010000412.1:0-4839 GCF_049299075.1 Gordonia sp. (in: high G+C Gram-positive bacteria) | reverse complement strand
CTGCACCGACGCCTTCTTGTCACCCGTCAGTTCCAGCACTCGCGCGCTCGGCCCGACGAAGGCGATGCCCGCCGCGGCGCACGCCGCAGCCAGCTCCGGATTCTCCGACGCGAAGCCGTAGCCCGGGTAGATCGCGTCGGCGCCGCTGCGCTGTGCCGCGCCGAGCAGTTCCTCGACCGACAGGTACGCCTGAACCGGTTTACCCGGCACCCCGATCTGGTAGGACTGATCGGCTTTGCCGCGGTGCACGCAGTTGCGGTCTTCGACCGGGTACACCGCGACGGTCGCCGCCCCCAGCTCGTAGGCGGCGCGAAAGGCACGGACCGCGATCTCGCCGCGGTTGGCTACCAGGACTTTGCTGAACATTTTCGGTTGCCTCATCTGATCTCAAGGTGCGGTGGCACCGTCCGGCCGCACCGGGGGTCCGTGTCTTCCATCATGTTGCGCCGCCCACTCTCGTGGGCGCGTTTGTTCCGATCAGGCCGGAATCGACCGCTGGGCCACCCCGTCGTACGCCGAGAGCGGCCGGATCAGCGCATTGGATCGAGTCTGTTCGACGATGTGCGCCGCCCACCCGGCGATCCGACTCATCACGAACAGCGGGGTGAACATGGGAATGTCGAAGCCCATCAGGTAGTAGGCGGGCCCGGTCGGAAAGTCCAGGTTCGGCTTGATCCCGGTGCGCGCATCCATGGCGGCGGCCAGCTCGCGGTAGATGTCCAGCCACTGGGTCTCACCGAGTTCCTGCGAGACCCGGACCAGGGCGTCGTACATGGTCGGCACGCGCGAGTCGCCGTTCTTGTAGACGCGATGGCCGAAGCCCATCACCTTCTCTTTGGCATCGAGCCGGGCGTTCAACCAGTCTCGAGCGTTCTCCGGAACGTCGATCTCGATCATGTCGTGCATGACGGCCTCGTTGGCGCCGCCGTGCAGCGAGCCCTTGAGCGCACCGATCGCCGCGGTCACCGCGCTGTAGAGATCTGATTGCGTGGAGGTGACCACCCGGGCGGCAAAGGTCGAGGCATTGAAGCTGTGTTCGGCGTAGAGCACCATCGATTGACTGAAGGCATCGACGACGACGTCGGCGGGGACCTCACCGAAGCACATGTTCAGGAAGTTCTCCGCGTAGCCCAGTCCGTGGTGCGGGTCGATCGGCGCCAGCCCCCGGCGACGACGGAAGTCGGCGGCGACGATGGTGGGCAGCACGGACAGCAGCCGCAGCGCCTTATCCAGGTTGGCCTCCACGGTGGGGACGTCCTCGGTCGGGTCTTCACTGCCGAGGAAGCTGACCATCGTGCGCATCACGTCCATCGGATGGCAGGTCTCGGGGATCCGCGCCAGCACCGCCTGCGCCGACCGGTTGAGCCGCCGGTTGGCACGCTCGCGCTGGCTGAACAGCGCCAGCTGCGCCGGTGTCGGCAGTTCACCGTGCCAGAGCAGGTAGGCCACTTCTTCGAAGGTCTTCGTGGTTGCCAGCTCGGCGGCGTCGTAACCGCGGTAGGTGAGGCTGTTGGTCTCCGGGACCACCTTGGAAACCGCGGTCGTGTCGACCACGACGCCGGCCAGGCCCTTGAATATCTGCTGTTCGGTCATGACTGCTCCCCCGGTTGGGAATAGGTGAAGATGCGTGAATCGAAGTTGTTGTAGTCGGCGTACTGGAGGAATTCATAGAGCCGGGCGCGATGCTGCATCTCGTCGAGCAGTCCGGCCGCGGTGCCCTCCTCAGCGATCTGTGCGAGCCCGCGTTCGACGGCGCCCATCGCCAGCCGCAGCGTGGTGACCGGGTAGATCACCACGTTGTAGCCGATGGCCGCCAGCTGGTCGGCGGTGAACAGCTCCGATTTGCCGAACTCGGTCATATTCGCCAGCAGCGGCGTGTCGACGGCGTCGCGGAAACGTTTGAACTCGTCGAGGTCGGCCAGCGCCTCGGTGAAGATCAGGTCCGCCCCCGCGTCGGCATAGGCTTTGGCCCGCTCGATCGCGGCCTCGAGGCCCAGGACGCCGCGGGCATCGGTGCGCGCACAGATCACGAAGTTCTCATCGCGCCGGGCACTGACGGCGGCCGCCAGCCTGCGGATCATCTCCTCGACCGGCACCACCTCTTTGCCGTCGAGGTGACCGCAGCGTTTCGGATTGACCTGGTCCTCCAGGTGGCAGCCGGCCAGACCGGCGTCCTCCAGCGCGGTGATGGTGCGCGCCGCACTCATCGGTTCCCCGAAGCCGGTGTCGGCGTCGATCAGGGTCGGCAGATCGCTGGCGCGGGCGATCGCCCCGCCCCGGGCGGCAACTTCGGTGAGGGTGGTCAGCCCGATATCGGGCAGGCCGAGGTCCGCCGACAGCGCCGCACCGGAAACGTAGACGCCGTCGAAGCCCGCGTCGGCGACGATCTTGGCGACCAGCGGCGAGAACGCCCCCGGCCAGCGCTGCAACTCTCCGGAGGCGAGCCCAGCCCGCAGCGTCGTGCGCTTATCGGCATCGGTGACGCCGGACGAGAAGAGTGCCATCAGAGGATGCCCTCCCCGGTGGCCGGTGCCGACGCCAGCACGCTGTCGAGCACGCGCACATTGAGACCGCCGAGCCCACCGGCCGGGGCGGTGGCGACCTGTGTGGCGGCCGCGACGAATCGGGCCTGTTCGGCCGGATCGACCACGCCGTCGGCCATCCGCGCGAACTTGCCCAGGTATTGCTCGCGGGCAAACGGCCGGGCGCCTAGCGGGTGGGCGTCGGCCACGGCCAGCTCGTCTTCGATCACCTCGCCGTTGCGCAGGGTGATCACCGCACGGGCGCCGAAGGCCTTCTCGTTCGGGTCGGCCGAGTGGTAGCGCCGCGTCCATTCCGGATCTTCGACGGTGGAGATCTTCTTCCACAGTTCGACGGTGTCGGCGCGGCGGGCGCGCTCGGGTGCGTACGACCGCTCGTGGTCCCACTCCCCGTCCTGCAAGGCGACGGCAAAGATGTACATCACCGAGTGATCGAGGGTCTCGCGGCTGGCATTCGGGTCGAACTTCTGCGGATCGCCCGAGCCGGTGCCGATGACGTAGTGGGTGTGGTGGCTGGTGTGCAGCACAATCGACTCCACCTCAGCGGTGTCGCCGACCCGCTCGCGCATGCGGCGGGCCAGGTCGATCGGCGCCTGGCTCTGGTATTCGGCCGAATGCTCCTTGGTGTAGGTGTCCAGGATGCCGCGCTTGGCTTCGCCCGGCCCGGGCAGCGGCACGGTGTATCGGGCGTCGGGTCCGCCGAGCAGCCACGCGATCACCCCGTCCTCACCTTCCCAGATCGGTGATGGGGCACCCTCGCCGCGCATGGCGCGGTCGACCGCTTCCACGGCCACCTTGCCGGCCAGCGCCGGAGCGTAGGCCTTCCAGCTGGAGATTTCGCCCTTGCGGGACTGGCGGGTGGCCGTCGTCAGGTGCAGCGCCTGCCCCACTGCCTGGTAGATGGTGTCGATTTCCAGACCGAGCATGGTGCCCAGGCCGGCCGCAACGGACGGGCCGAGGTGGGCGACGTGGTCGATCTTGTGCTCATGCAGGCAGATCCCGCGCACCAGATCCACCTGCACTTCGTAGGCGGTAGCCAGGCCGCGAATCAGGTCACGGCCACTGGCGCCGACCCGCTGGCCGACGGCCACCAGCGCCGGGATGTTGTCGCCCGGGTGGCTGTACTCGGCGGCCAGGAAGGTGTCATGGAAGTCGAGTTCGCGGACCGCGACGCCGTTGGCCCAGGCGGCCCACTCCGGTGCGTACGCGCCGTCGATACCGAAGACACTCGATCCGCCGGTCAGCGGACGGGTCTGCGCCTGCCGGCGGGCGCTGGTGACCGGGCGGCGGGCCACCGACGCCGCGCTGACAGCGGCGTTGTCGATGATCCGATTGATGATCATCTCGGCCGTCTCCGCGGGCACCTCGACCGGATCGACGGCGATCTGGGCGATCTTGTAGGCCAGGTGGTCTTCCTTCGGGAAGACCTCGGAACTGCGACGCGTGTACACCTCGTGATTGATCATGTTTGCACCGTACGCATCGGAACTGATCGCTGGAAAGACCTGGCAAATGCATATTTCTGCAAACTTTCCGGTGCTAGTTTGCAAACATTGCGAACATGGCGGCGCCTATACTTCGACCATGGCGAAGACGTTCGTGGGTGCACGGTTGCGGCGGCTACGCGCCCAGCGCGGAATCTCCCAGGCCGCCCTCGCCCGTCGCCTCGAACTGTCCACCAGCTACGTCAATCAGCTGGAAAACGACACCCGCCCGGTGACCGTCCCGGTGCTGCTGCGGCTGACCCGCGAGTTCGATCTCGCCCCCGACTTCTTCGCCGCCGACAGCGACGCCCGGCTCACCGCCGATCTGGCCGATGTCTTCCTCGCGCACAGTGAGGCCGCACCGGCCCCGGATGAGATCACCGAGTTGGTCGCGCGGATGCCCGACGTCGGACACACCCTGGTGGCACTGCACCGACGGTTGGCCGCCGCCACCGGCGAACTCGAGGGCTACCGCGGACGGTTGACCGGACCGCCCACCTCCGACGACCTCGCTGCCGGCACACCCTTCGAGCAGGTGCGCGACTACTTCTACGATCGCCGCAATCACATCCCCGAGCTCGACGCGGCAGCTGAGGCGCTGTTCACCGATGCCGGACTGCGCATCGGTGGCCTGGACCTTCAGCTCGCGCGGGTCCTGGAGAACGACTACGGCATTCGCGTCCAGATCTCCACTGCGGCGCCGGGTGAGGCCGCCAGCGCCATCCCGAAACGTCGCTACGACAGCGAGTCCGCCACGGTCTTCCTGGCCCGACGACTAAGCCCCGGGCAGCGCGCCTTTCAGCTCGCCACCCAAC
>NZ_JBAQWU010000411.1:0-9312 GCF_049299075.1 Gordonia sp. (in: high G+C Gram-positive bacteria) | reverse complement strand
GCTCCCTGAGCTTGTCGAAGGGTCACCGGTCGTCAGCCCTCGTTGCGGGCGATGACCTCGCGTGCCAGGCTCCGGTACGCCAGGGCGCCAGCAGATTTCGGCGCCCACGAGGTGATCGGCTCACCGGCGACCGAGGTCTCGGGGAAACGCACCGTCCGACTGATGACGGTGTCGAATACCGCATCGCCGAAGACTTCCACCACGCGCGCCATCACGTCCCGCGAGTGCAGGGTGCGGGCATCGAACATGGTCACCAGGATTCCGCCGAGGGTCAGTCGCGGATTGAGGCGGTCGTGCACCTTGTCGATGGTGTCGGTGAGCAACGCGAGCCCGCGAAGGCTGAAGTACTCGCATTCCATCGGGATCAACACACTGTCGGCGCAAGCGAGCGCGTTGACCGTGAGCAGACCGAGGGACGGCTGACAGTCGATCAGGATGTAATCGTAGCGATCGGCGACCGGGTGCAGCGCACGCGCCAGTGCCTGTTCGCGGCCGACTTCGCTGACCAGTTGGATCTCCGCCGCCGACAAGTCGATGTTGGAGGGCAACAGATCCAGACTGTCGACCCGCGTGCTAATGAGCACATCGTCGGTCGCCGCATACGGTGCGACCAGCAGGTTGTGGACGGTCTCGTCGAGTTCATGGTGCGGAACGCCAAGCCCCGCGGACAGAGCGCCCTGCGGATCGAGGTCCACCAAGAGCACCCGGCGACCGGCCTCGGCCAGCGCCGCTCCGAGATTGATCGTCGAGGTCGTCTTCCCGACGCCACCCTTCTGGTTGCAGACGGCAATGATCTTCGCCGGGCCGTGGCGGTCGAGCGGACGAGGCTCGGGAATATCGCGGTACGGACGCCCGGTGGGGCCGAGTTCAGTCCCACCGGAGTTCTGGCCAGCGGTTACGGGCGTATCGGCGCTCAACTGTCCGCTGCTCCTCCCCGGCGGGGCACCCGCCAACGACGTCGGACATCGACTGTCCGCTCGTGAATCACCCTAATGGTAGTCACGCGGCCGGTTGCTGATCTCGGCGCACTCGCCTCGGGCGCCCTCAACATGACCGGCCGACGCGGAACCTACGACGCCGAGTCATGCGGCCAGCCGCCTTCGCCGTCACCCGGGCAATTCAGCGAATAAGCATCGCGAACAAATCACGACGCTCCAGTCTCTCATCGAAGGTGATTTCCAGCCCAATTATACCGGTGATTAGTGCGAATTACAGGGCTTTTGATCTATAGCAGTGGGCGCCGAGTATTGTCCGACCCTCGCCGTACCGTACGGGTTATGAACAGCAGCGGAGCGGGCGAGATGGGCATCGAAAACTGCGTTGGTATTGCCAGGTTGATACAGCGCAGCTCGCCACATTGACCACGTCATCTCGGCGTATTAGCCATGTCGGATTGTCGGACCATCGAGGTATTCTACGAACGGTAATGAAAAGATGAATCGGCCGCCGAAAGTGTCGGAGCCGCGAGTTACTGTTAGACCAGAGAAATCGTTCAACGGTGAGGGAGGTGAATCAGATGACCGGCAGTCCCGTACACGGCGACGGTGATCGATACGTCAGCCTCGACAATGCGACCGCCCATAAAGACGGTGCGCCCACCGAGCACGCGTTCATCGCGATCGGCGGCCCCGACGCCGCGCCGATCAGCGAAACCGAACTTGCTGCGCGCGTCGGTACCGTGCTGCCCGACGACGCGCTGGGGCTCCTGCGGGTGATCGACACCGCCGCCGCGAAGCTCGCCACCACCAACCTGGCGCAAGCCTCCGAAGCCGAGCTCACCCACTCGGTGGAAGTGTCCGAACGGATCCGGCGCCGCTTCGATGGTCTGTCAGCCAACCTCTACCTCGAGGGCAGCGACCGCTCAATTCACCGCGCCGCGGGCTTCCTGACGATGCCGGCATACCTGGCGCTCGGTCATCGCCTTGGCCGCGGCGAGACCAAGCGCCGGAGCGCGCTCGCCTTGCGCCTCACCCGGCGGACCGCACTGACCGGGGACACGCTGGAGCCGACCCTGCCGGCGACCGCCGACGCCGTCGCCGGCGGTCAGATCGGCGCCGCCCATGCACTGGTCATCGCCGGGATCATGAAGAAGGTACCGGGCGCCATCGACCCGGCCGATCACACGACGATCGAGTCCGAGCTGGCCCAGCATGCGCGCAGCCTATCCCCCACCGACCTGGAGAAGGCAGGCGCACGCCTGCTCGCGCTGATCGACCCCGACGGCGCATACACCGAACCGCAGGATCGGCAGCGTCAGCGCGCCTTCAGCATCAGCGCGCAAGACGACCAGCTCATGAGCAAACTCGCCGGTAAGGTCACCCCGGCGCTAAAAGAGAAGCTGGCCGTGATCTTCACTAAGCTCGCTGCCCCCGGCGTGAACAACCCCGCCGACCCGAACAGCCCGCGCAGCGCCGATAGGACCGCCGACCAGACCCTCGACGACGATGCCCTCACGGCCGCCCGCACCCTGGACGACCGCACCGCCGACCAGCGCGGCCACGACGCCCTCGAGGCGATCGTCGACTTCTTCCTCGCCAACAAGGGTCTGGGCCGCCCCGACCGCATCCCGGCCGAGATCGTTATCTCGGTGTCCGACGCCGACCTGGCCCGCCACGCCGGTGTGGGCATCGGTGCCGCGGGTACGCTTATCCCGGTCGCTGACCTGATCGAGCTCGCTGCCGACGCCACCCCACACCTGGCGGTTTTCCGTCACCACACCCGCGAAGCGCTCTACCTCGGCCGCGGCAAAAAGAACCGGTTCGCCAACAAGGCCCAACGACTGATGCTCTTTGCCCGCGACGGCGGCTGCACCGCCTCAGCCTGCGATGCGCCGTTCGTGCGGACCGAGGCCCACCACAGTCCCGACTGGGCCCCGAGCGGGCCGATGCCCCAAGGCGGTCGCACCGACATCGACGCGATCGGTTCGTGCTGCGGTGGCCACAATCGCTGGGTCGGCCCGAAAATCGGCCAATGGGAGACCCTCGTCCTTACCAGCGGACCCAATGCCGGCCGCATGGCCTGGCGCCCAACCGGCACCCGAGGACCCTGGGCACTCAACCCGACGCACCACCCAGAACTACTGTCCCAGCAGGGAGCCCACGCCCCACCCGACGACCGCTCAGGCTTCGAGAAACGCCTCGAAGCCCGCCTGGGCTTCGCCTTCCTCACCCCAGATCCCGCTCGGGGCACCACTTCACACACTGCGGCGTAACTCCCGCCCCGCCGGCGGTCGGCGCGCACCTCTCGGTCAGCAACTAAACCATCAGTTGCGCGGCGAGGTTGGCGCCGAGGTTCCAGCACGCTTCCAGCTCATCCTGCGTCGGCTTCGCCGATACGACGACGTCGTCGGCCGACTTGGTCCAGCCGAGGCCGCTGGCGATCGAATGCACGCTGCGCTGCGCGCCCTCGGTGCCCTGGTTACCGTGCATGAACAACCCGTACGGTCGCCCTGACGTCTGGTCCAAGCACGGATAGTAGATGACGTCGAACGCATGCTTGAGGGCGCCGGACATGTAGCCGAGATTCGCCGGCGAGCCGAGCAGATAAGCGTCGGCATCCAGCACATCGACCGGCGACAAGGTCAACGCCGCCCGGCGCACCACCTCGACATCGTCGATCTCCGGGCAGGTCGCTCCCTCGATCACCGCCGCCAGCATCTCCTGACAGTGCGGCGACGGCGTGTGGTGGACGATCAACAGTCGCGCCATAGGGTCACCCTACGTCGCCAGCCGGATCGCCCACCGCGGGACGCCCTATCGCCTTGGCGTCGAGGGATTCTTTGCTTAACCACGAGACCACCACGCCGAGCAGGTAGACCGCCGCGGCGACCGGGCCGACGTAGCCGACGGCACCGAGAAGCAGCAGGCCCAGCGGTAGGGCGACGGCCAGCATGGCGGCCAGAGCTAGCGCGATACCCGCCGACTGCCAGTCTCGTCGCTGCGGTCGCCAGGCGATGGCGGCCACGGCCGCGAGCATCACCAGACCGTTGAGCACCGCCCAGCCGAGCGTTCCGCCACGCAGGGTCAGGAGAAAGAAGGTCAGCGCGACCGGCAGGCCCAGCACGGCCAGTCCCTTCAGCCCGAATACTTGAGTGAAGAACCAGGCGGTATGGGACCAACGGCCACCTTCCGCGCGAAAGGTCTCGTCCCACATCGGCCGGAAACCGCACGCCAGCGCCGCAGGTACCCAGAAGATGGCCAGGGTCGCCATAGCCGCCCATATGCCACCGCCGCTGACGACGGCAACGGCCGCGGCCACCAGACCGATCATCCCGCCGAACAGCATCCAGAAGGTCATCAGCGGCCGTTCCGGCGGCTGGCTGATGTTCCGGAGCCCGCGTGGCCACAGCACGTCAGAGATCGCCGGCGGCTTTCGCGGCGCGGTACCCCTCGGCGGCGCGGCCCATCATCTCCCGGGCCCGCTTGCGGTCGCCGGCGTAGTCGTAGGCGCGAGCGATCCGGTAGGTACTCATCCAGTCCGACGGGTCGGCTTCCCACTCGATCTTCACCTCGGCGAAGAGCTGGTCGGCGGCGTCCCGCTCGATGCGCCCGGACGGGCGATGCGGGAGATCCTCGACGTTCAGTTCGCGTCCGGACTCGGCGACGGCGGCGGCCATTCGCTGGTGTTCGATACCCGCCTGCAGGGTCCGCACGACTATCCAAACGCCGAGCACCGGCAGCACAAACACGCCAAGACCCAAACCGATGCCCACGACCCCACCGGCTTCAATCAACCGGAGGGCCTGCCGACTCAACAGCACCAGATACACGACCATCGCCACAACCATGAAACCGATCATCAGCACTATCGGCCGGGCGTCCTTGACTTTGGGCCCGCGCGAGACTTTGGGTCCCCGCGGCGTCGTGTCGTCGGTGGTCACCGCGGTCACAGATCCATGAACTGGTCGAGGCCCACGGTCAGCCCCGGGTGCGCGGCGATCTCCCGCACACCCAGCAGGACGCCCGGAACAAACGAGGTGCGATCGATCGAGTCATGCCGGATCGTCAGGGTCTCTCCCTGCGTACCGAACAGCACTTCTTGGTGAGCTACCAGACCGGCCAGACGCACCGAATGCACACGAACGCCATCGACATCCGCGCCGCGGGCACCCTCCAGTCCCGTCGACGTCGCATCCGGCATGGGCGCCGATCCGGCGGCAGCGCGCGCCTCGGCGACCAGTTGCGCGGTGCGCCCGGCGGTACCCGACGGCGCATCGGCCTTGTGCGGGTGGTGCAGCTCGACGATCTCGACCGAGTCGAAGTAGGGAGCGGCCTTCTGCGCGAAGTGCATCGATAAGATCGCGCCGATGGCGAAGTTCGGGGCGATCAGCACCCCGACACCCGGCGCGTCGGCCAGCCAGTGCGCGACCTGATCGAGCCGCTCCGGCGTGAAGCCGGTAGTGCCGACGACAGCATGAATACCGTTGTCGATCAGGAACTTCAGGTTGTCCATCACCACATCGGGATGGGTGAAATCGACCACCACCTGGGTGCCCGAGGAGACGAAGGTGGCACGGTCGTCACCGGCATCGACACCGACGGTGAACTCCGTATCGACGGCATCCCGCACGCCCGCCACAATCGCCGCGCCAACCTTGCCGCTGCTGCCGAACACGCCGACCCGAATGGCCTCGTTACCCATATGAATTCCCTATCCCGTCGCTAGCCGGTATGCCTCACGCCCAGTCTAGAGAGTCCTGACGTCAGGCTTTCGCCGGGAACCGGTCGATCCAGGGAGCGGCCTCCTCCAGCTGCGCCGCCAGACTCAGCAGGGCTCCGTCGCTGCCGAACGGGCCGTTGAACGAGATACCCAACGGCAGCCCGTCGGGCGTCCAGTACGACGGCACGCTGATCGCCGGGCGACCGGTGAGGTTCGCGAGCTGGGTGTAGGGCACCCAGCCGAGATTGTCCTCGATCATCTGGTCGATCAGGCCACTGCGCACCATCGCCTTGCCGCCGTGCAGTCGGTGCGCGGCCCGGGCGGCTGCCCGCAGGGGTGCAGGGGTGTCGAGAGCCCCGATCTTGATCGGCGCTTGCGCCAGCGTCGGCGTCATGAAGTAGTCGAACCGCTCGTAGTAGCGCTCCATCGCGTGGGTGTAGGCCGGAACCTGGCCCAGAGCGCGCAGCATGCCGGTAACCCCGTTGGCCCGGCCGATCTCGGCGATCGCCAGCGTGTCGGCTTCGAAGTCGCGGTCACCGGCGCCGGTGCGTACCTTGATTTCGTCGACCTGCTCGCACACTTTCCCGAACCAGATGGTCAGAAAGGTCTCAGCGAGTGCTTTGTCGTCGTACGGCGGCCGCACCTCCTCGACGTGGTGTCCGAGATCGGTGAGCAGTTGCGCCGTTGCTTCCAGTGCGGCTGCCGCGGTCGGGGTCGCCTCGCCGCGGATCGCCGAATGCCCTGAATAGCCGATGCGCAGCTTTTTCGGCCGGCGGGTGATCGCGGTGCTGAACGACTGTCGGGGGCGTGCGACCTGAAAGTCCGCCATCGGGTTGGCCGCGACGATGGCATCGAGCAGGCCGGCGCTGTCGCGCACGGTCCGCGACAGCACGCCCTGCGTGGCCATCCCGAACATCGACTCACCGGCCTGCGGCCCGTACGGTGCCAGCCCCCGGCTCGGTTTGTGCCCGACCAGTCCGGTGGTGGCGGCCGGAATGCGGATGGAGCCGCCGCCGTCATTGGCACCGGCCGCCGGAACGATGCCCGCGGCGACAGCCGCCGCCGAACCGCCCGACGATCCGCCCGGCGTCCGGGAGGTGTCCCACGGATTGCGGCACGGCCCCCACAGATCCGGTTCGGTGATGCCCTTGGCACCCAGCTCCGGGGTGTTGGTTTTGCCCATGATCACTAGTCCGGCGTTCAGGAACCGGTCCGTGACCAAGGCGTTCTCGGTCGCCACGTCGTTGCGTAGCGCCTGGCAACCACAGGTGGTGGGATAGCCGCGGTATTCCTGGTCCAAGTCCTTGATGAGGAATGGCACCCCGGCGAACGGCCCGGTCAGGGCGCCCTGCACCTGGACGTCGGCGCTGTCGGCGGTTTCGATGACGACAGCGTTCAGCCGGGGATTCACCTGACGCATCCGACGGCGGGCCAGCTCCAGCAACTCCGCGGCGGTCACCTCGCCCGCGGCCACCAATTCGGCGAGCGCGGTGGCGTCGTAGCGCAGATACTCGGCAAGCTTCATCGTCGTCTCATTTCCGATCAGGGTGAGCCAACACTCCCCGGTGCCAGCCTAGCTCGGTCATCAGGGACGACGCCCTCCTTTTCCTCCGCTACTCCGCAGTACCCCGCAGCCCATAGGCATCGGCGAAATGCTCCAGCAGGTCGAGCAACTGGGCCGAGTCCGCGGGCCCCATTTCCATCAGGGTGTCGCCAATCGCGGTGAGCGCGGAATGCGCTCCCCGGTCGAAGGCCGCGCTTCCCGCGGCGGTGGGCGCGATCTGATACGCGCGGGATCGGGGGATCCGCTCCTTCGCGAGCAGACCGGCCGCCACCGCAGCGTTGACCTGCCGGTTCACCGTGGAGCGTTCCAAGCCCAGTTCCGCGGTGAGTTGACTCAGCGTCTGCGGCCCGGCTTCGATCAGCAGCCACAGCAGTCTCATGTCCGCCGCTCCGGGCCCGTTCTGCGGACGGCGGCGCCGATATCCGTCGAGTCGCACCAGTGCTGCCGCCAGTCGCCGACTCGGTTCGTCACCGAGCCGCCCCGTATCCATGCCGACGGCATGTGTGTTTTCGCGCACCCTCGCCCTTCCCGCTGCCGAACCTCAAGGCCCAGTGTGTAATCTACACACTGTTAAATGTGTAGATTACACACCTACCTGATAAGGACAATTTTCGTGACCCTTCCGGAAACGGACGAACCGCAGCGCGACGCGGCGCACCCGCTGCCCATCATCCTCGTTCTTGGCTTCTCCAGCCTGTGCGTCGCCCTCATGCAATCACTCGTCATTCCCATTCAGTTGGAACTCCCCGACCTGCTGGGCACCTCGCCGTCGAACGCCTCCTGGGTCGTGACGGCGACCCTTCTCGGTGCGGCAGTCGCCATGCCGGTGGCCGGGCGCCTGGCTGACATTCTCGGAAAGAAGCCCGTACTAGTCGCCTCGGCACTGCTCCTCATGATCGGATCACTGGTCTGCGCCCTCTCGGGCAGCCTGGTTCCGCTGCTCATCGGCCGCGTCCTCCAGGGCCTGGCGATGGGCTACATCCCAGTAGCGATCAGCTTTGTCCGCGAAGTCGCACCCCCGCGAATGATCAACACCTCGATCGCCGCCATCAGCGCGATGATGGGCGTCGGGGGTGCGCTGGGCCTCCCGCTCGCGGCCTGGGTCGCCGACAGTTTCGACTGGCACGCACTGTTCTGGGTGTCCCTCGGTCTCGCTGCGGCGATGACGGCACTGTCGCTGCTCGTACTCCCGCACGTGCATGACGCTCACCAGGCCCGGCTGGACTGGATCGGCGCCGTCGGGCTTGCCATCGGCCTGGTCGCCTTCCTCGTCGGCGTCTCCAAAGGCAACGACTGGGGCTGGACCGACGGTCTCACCATCGGACTGATCGGCGGCGGGCTCGCCGTCCTGGTCGCGTGGGGATTCTTCGAGTTCGGGCACGACGACCCGCTCGTCGACCTACAGACAATGTCGCGCCGCCCGGTCCTGATGACCAACCTGGCCGCGGTGTTGATCGGGTTCGGCATGATGGCCCAGGCCATTGTGGTTCCGCAGTTGCTCGAAATGCCCGCAATCACCGGCTACGGCCTCGGCCAGACCGTCTTGCAGGCCGGCCTGTGGATGGCGCCCGGCGGCCTGATGATGCTGGCCTTCGCCCCCGTCTCGAGTAAACTCCTGTCCACCGTCGGCGGCCGCTACACCCTCTCCCTGGGCGCGATGGTGCTATCGGTCGGCTACATCCTGGCGATCTTCCTCACCGGGGCCCCCTGGCAACTCCTCATCGCCACCTGCATCGGCTCAGCTGGCGTGGGCATCGGCTACGCCGCTATGCCTGCGCTGATCCTGCAGAATGTCCCGCCCGCCGAGGCCGGAGCCAGCGTGGGCCTCAACGGCCTCATGCGCTCGGTCGGCACCACAGTCGCCGGCGCTGTGATGGCCGTCGTCATGACCAGCCAGACGATGGATCTGGGTGGCCGGGAGGTCCCGACGCTCGGCGCCTTCCAGCTGTGCTTCATCATCGGCGCGGTCGCGGCAGCGCTGGGTGGTGCGCTGGCGCTGCTCATCTACCCCTGGAAGAAGCCCGCCGCGGCTCCCCAGGTGTCGCCGCAGGCAGTGTCGACCGGCGTCTGACCGCCCGACGACCCGAAGC
>NZ_JBAQWU010000410.1:0-2245 GCF_049299075.1 Gordonia sp. (in: high G+C Gram-positive bacteria) | reverse complement strand
GTCGACGACGACGCCGTGCCCGAGCGTGCGCGCTCGCCGCAAGGCCGATGCCAGATCGATGGGGCGCCCGTCCAGGAGGGCGCCGGGAACGTCGATGACGACGGCCTCCTCGCGCGCCACGATGGTGAAGGCTGCAGTGGTGCGGCCGGTGCCGGGCTCGCCGCTGATGGCGACAGTACTGGCGGTCGCGCCGCGCTGCCGGGGTGTGGTCAGCGCGGCGGGCGGCACCGATTCCATGCGCGGACGCAGCCGGAAGATCGCCGAACTGCGGACGCCCGGGATGGGCACCGCCTCCACCGCCACCACGATCCCGGACACCAGCGTCATGATCGGCGGGATGTCGCGTTCGGAGATGAACACGCGCAGGGTGCCGAAGTCGGCGGGGGAGAGGAGTTGAGCGGCCGGGGTATTGGTCAGTTGCAGATCGTCGCCGACCGCGACCACGGCGATGTCGCGCCGCTCGGCCGCGCGTTCAAACGTGGTGATCACCTGGCGGTGATCCAGGTGTGAGCGGGACAGCAGCCGTTCGGCGATGTCGGAGACGATGCCGCGCACGAGCGGGACCGACAGCGGGTTGAGCCGTTCGGCGACCTGTGTCATGCAGAGAATGCCGGCCACCCGGCGGGTCGACGGATGGATAATCGGCTGGCCGAAGCAACTCAGTGAGCGGAACTGCTCCAGATAGTGCTCCTGGCCGTTGATCACCAGATCGCCGCGCACCTCGGCCGTGGTGCCCAGCGCATTGGTGCCCATCTCCGATTCGGTGAAGGCTGCGCCTGCCACGGCGCCGGCTCCGATGAGCACGCCTTCGAGTGTGGTGTCCGCCGAAACGCGGGCGACCAGCCGGCTCCGGTGATCCACCAGCAGCAGGGCGGTCGGGGTGCCGTGCAAGGTTTCGGCGGCGCGACTCAGGATCGGGCGGGCGGCATCGAGCAGCGGATCGGCAGCGGAGATGTCGCCGAGCGTGGGGTCGGGGCGATCACTCGGCACCAGGCCGGAGGAACGAGCGCGTTCCCACGCCGCAGCGATGACCGGGCGCTGGGGTGAACGAGTGGACACGTCTCTACTGTGACATGAACCACCCGCGGTGGCGAGGAAGTGCGGTTCGGAACCTGGACATGGAACAGGCCCACCGGCCGAGTCGGGGGAATTCGGTCGGTGGGCCTGTAGAACACTTCGTAGCGCGCGAGCGGGCAGCGCTGCGAAGTGTGGTCCACGGGGCGAGTGACAGTGTGTTCTCGTACACATTGTCGTTCGCGTACAACAGGTATACCCCGAGAACGCCAGTCGCGGAGTGTACGGATTTTGGACACTTTCGGCCCTCGGGCCGGTCGCACAGGCCGAGTGGGCGGGCGCCGGAGTCGGCGGACACGACCTGGGGCGCCGGTGGGCGTCAAGAGTTTTGACCTGTGGAATCCGGGCCGGTAGAGTGGATCGCTGGCGTCCGGGCTGTCCGGATGCCACCCGTGGGCACCCGGTCTGACCGGACTGCCGTATGGGAGTTCGCGATGGGATTTCGTCGTACGACACGCCCGACCTCGGGTGCAGGAAATCTCAGTGACCAGGGCATATGTCCTGGTGGGGCGAGTTGCGGATGTTGTTCGGAATGCGGGGCGGCGGTTGCCGCCGAGCAAATCGATCAACCTGCCCGGAGCACCAACCGTGACATTGGAAGCGACAAGGCCGGCACGGTGCCGGCCTGCGAAGAGGAAGAACTCAGTGCCAACTATTAATCAGCTGGTCCGCAAGGGCCGCAAAGACAAGGTCTCCGTCAAGAAGACCGCCGCCCTGAAGGGCAGCCCGCAGCGTCGTGGCGTGTGCACCCGCGTGTACACCACCACCCCGAAGAAGCCGAACTCCGCTCTGCGTAAGGTCGCCCGCGTGCGCCTGACCAGCGGCGTCGAGGTCACCGCCTATATTCCGGGTGAAGGCCACAACCTGCAGGAGCACTCGATGGTGCTCGTCCGCGGTGGTCGCGTGAAGGACCTCCCCGGTGTTCGCTACCGCATCATCCGCGGCTCGCTTTACACCCAGGGTGTCAAGGACCGCAAGCAGGCTCGCAGCCGCTACGGCGCCAAGAAGGGGAACTGATCTAAATGCCACGTAAAGGACCCGCTCCCAAGCGCCCCCTCGTCAACGACCCGGTCTACGGTTCGACGCTGGTCACCCAGCTGGTGAACAAGATCCTGCTCGACGGCAAGAAGTCGACCGCCGAGCGCATCGTCTACGAAGCCCTCGAGGCCAC
>NZ_JBAQWU010000409.1:0-2182 GCF_049299075.1 Gordonia sp. (in: high G+C Gram-positive bacteria) | reverse complement strand
ACACCGGAATCCGGGCCGAACAGGTCATCAACGGTGCGGTGACGGCGACAGCGATCCGATCACGGGACGACGGCAGCGTGCGGGCGGCCATGATGCCCGGAACTGCGCAGGCAAAGGAGCTGAGCATCGCGACGAAGGCGCGGCCCTCCAAACCGGCGCGACTCATCACGCGGTCGGTGAGGAATGCCGCTCGGGACATGTAGCCCACACTCTCCAACAGGGAGATCAGCAGGAACATCAGCATGATCTGCGGGACGAATACGAGGATGCCGCCGACACCGCCGATCAGCGCGGTGCCGAGGAAATCGGCGAGCAGGGGAGGACTCACATGCTCGGCGACCAGCCCTCCGAGCCATCCGAAGAACTCTTCGATGTAGCCCTGCAACGGCGCGGCCACGGTGAAGATCACCTGGAAGAAGCCGAACATCACGGCCAGGAAGATCAGGGTGCCGAGCAGTGGATGCAGCAGCAGCCGGTCGATGGCGGTGGTCTTCGAATGCCGGCGCGGGGGGTGATAGTTCGCCGCGGTGAGCGTCGACCTCACCCAGTCCGCCCGTTCAGCGCCCGGCACGGCCGGGGGCGGCACGGGCGGCTGCAGCCACGCGTCGGGGTCGGCGAGCAGTTCCCGCACCGGCGCCAAGGTGGAGCTCTTGGTGCCGATCACCGCGCGTACCGGGACACCCAGTGCCTGTTCCAGCGCGGCGGCATCGACGTGCCCACCGCGCCGTTCCATCTCGTCGCTCATCGTCAGGGCGACGGCCACCGGGATACCCAGGTTCATGGTCTCGCCGATCAGTGCGAGGGAGCGCTCGAGCACCGTGACATCGGCGATCACGAGTGCGGCGTCCGGTCGCTCGACACCGGGCAGGTTGTCGTTTAGTAGGTCGGCGACGACTTGTTCGTCCGGTGAGATCGGGGTCAGGCTGTAGGTGCCGGGTAGGTCTTCGAGGTAGGCGTGCTGGTGAGCATGCTTGATTTTGGTTCGGGTGGGCGCAACGGCATCGGCATCGGCATCGGCGCCAGCATCGGCTTCGGCACCGGTTGCGGTCGGCTCCGGCGAGGCCGGGCGCACGGTCATCCGGCCGACCGAGCGGGTGACGGTGACACCCGGGTAGTTGCCGGTCTTCAGGCGAAGGCCAGTGAGCCCGTTGAAGATTGACGTCTTGCCCGCGTTCGGGCTGCCGATCAGCGCGATCCGTTTGCGGGTGTCGTCTGCAGCCGGTTCGGTGAGGCCGCCGCCGTGATGCAGGCAGGACTGCTCGTGCGCGTGCGTGCGGCCGGGGTCGGCGCTGCCGGTGAAGCCGCCTGGCGCGCAACAGTCACTCATCGCCGTGTAGTTCGCACTGGAGGTACCGCGCCTCGCGATTGCGTAGGCACATCTCGTAGCCCATCACCTGGTAGACGCTCGGATCGCCGAGCGGAGCGCGCCGGAGTTTGCTCACGGTCGCGGCGTTGTGGAAGCCGAGGCTGGCGAGTCGCTGGCGTACCGGCGTCGGGCAGTCGTCGGAGAATTCGAGGATTGTCGCCGTCGCGCCGACGGCGACCTCCGAAAGCGGTGTCATGACAGGACCTCATTTGCTACTTCTCTGAACGTTCCGGCACGGCGTTGTGCTAGTCCCAGGGTAAATGAAGGCTTGCCTCAGTCTCCAGGGAGATTGGTCCCGCCTCCGCTGTCTCCTCGGTCACCCGCCCTCCTCCGCTACTCGCCGATGCGGCCCAGCTCTGCGAGGTAGCCCTTCTCGGCGACCGTCATCCGGCGCAGCGTGTGCGCCTCGAGATCGACGACCGCCATCTGCGTACTCGCTACGCACGCTGGCTTGGTGTCGTAGCCCGCGCTCGCGCGGCGAATCTCGTAGCCGATGGTGAAGTCGACGTTGCGGTGGCCGGTAATCCACATGGCAATCGAGAGTGGACTGTCGTCGTGCCGGAGCTGTGCCTGATATCGGATCTCGACGTGCACGATCATTGCGCTCTTGATTAGCGGCGCGTACTTTTCGCCGGCGCTGAGCAGCCACTGAATGCGGGCTTCTTCCATCAGGGTGACCATCCGCGCATGGTTGATATGACCGAAGGCGTCCATATCCGACCAGCGGACCGGAACTTGGGCGATAAAGGCGTAAGAGCTTTCCTCGGCGGTCATTGCCGCAGTGTATCGGCGGGTGGGCGGGCGGGTCTTCAGCTG
>NZ_JBAQWU010000408.1:0-9813 GCF_049299075.1 Gordonia sp. (in: high G+C Gram-positive bacteria) | reverse complement strand
CACGAGACCTTCTTGCCGACGAAGGCGTGGTCCAGGCACGCCTGATTGCAGCCGATGCAGGTGTTGATTTCATCGGACCGGCCCTGCTCGGCCTTATTTGCGAAGTCCGGATCGGCCAGCAGCGGGCGCGCCATGGACACCGCGTCCACCCGGCCGCGCTCGAGGATCTCTTCGGCGAATTCCGGGGTGTTGATGCGGTTCGACGCGATGAGCGGGATGTCGACGACGTCGCGCAACCGCTCGGTGAACTTCACGAAGGCGCCGCGCGGCACCGAGGTGACGATGGTCGGCACCTGGGCCTCATGCCAGCCGATATCGGTGTTGATGGCATCGACGCCGAGGTCTTCTGCCTTCTTAGCCAGCAGCGCGATCTCGTCGAAGGTCTGCCCGTTCTTCACGAAGTCGGCGACGGACTGGCGGAGGATCACCGGGAAGTCGCGAGGCACCTGCGACCGCACCTCCTTGATGATCTCCACCAGGAAGCGCTGGCGGTTCTCGGTGGTTCCGCCCCATTTGTCGGTGCGATCGTTGGTGTGCGGGCACAGGAACTGGTTGATCAAGTAGCCCTCGCCGCCCATCAGCTCGATCGCGTCGTACCCGGCGCGACGGGCCAGCTTGGCCGACTGGCCGAAGGTGCGGATCACGTGCCGAATCACCGTCTCGGTCATCTTCAGGTGCTTGAACGGGTGGATCGGCGACGGTGCGCTGCCCGGTGCCACCTTCAGGGGCGTGTATCCGTAGCGGCCAGCATGGATCAGCTGCAGGGCGATCTTGCCGTCTTCGGCGTGCACCGCCTTGGTGAATTCGCGATGCCGGAGCACGTCGGCGTGGTTGGTCAGCTTGCCGGCGAACGGCAGCAGCAGGCCGGTACGGCTGGTGGCGAAGCCGCCGGTGATGATCAGACCGGTGCCGCCGCGAGCGCGTTCGGCATAGTAGGCCGCCAGCTTGGGCGTATCCCAGACCCGATCCTCCAGACCGGTGTGCATGGAGCCCATGACGATGCGATTACGCAGCGTCATGCCACCGATCTGCAGCGGCTCGAAGAGCTTAGGGAAGTGAACGTTGGGGGCGCTGGCCGGGGCTGACATGGCGACCTTTCTCTTGATGGAGTCGGTTATTGGGTGAGTTCGCGCGAGAGGCCGGCGATGGTCTCGTCGCACCAGTCGACGGTGGCCTCCGAGGCGCGCACACCGCCGCGCAGCACCAGGTACTGGTGCAGCTTGCGGCCGGTCAGCGCGTCGGGGTCGGGGTAGTAGTCGCGCTGGAAACCGCGATACAGCTCGAGCATGGCGTGGGCTTCGTCGCGGTGCGCGGTGAGTTCGGCGAGGACCAGGGCAAGGTCGCCGAACTCGGCGGCGCGCAGTTTGACGCCGAGGTCGCTGCGCAGCGGCACCACCGGTGTCGGGCTGGCGACCCACTGGGCCAGCAGGTCCCGGCCAGCGTCGGCGATCGAATAGACCTTCTTGTCGGGCCGGCCATCCTGGGCGACGTCGTGGTAGGTGACCAGGCCGTCGGCACTGAGCTTCTTCAGCGTTCGGTAGATCTGCTGGTGCGTGGCCGACCAAAAGTGGCCGATCGACCGCTGGAACTGCTGGCCGATCTCGTAGCCGGTCCCCGGACGCTCCGCAAGGGAGACGAGGATCGCGTGGTCGAGGGCCATGAATCGACCGTATCAATGCATCGTGTTGCTATGCAACAAAGTGCCTATCTTTTTGATAGAGGGGACCAATGCCTCAGGTATCGGCCGCACTTTGTTGGTATGAAAGGGGCGTGACTGATTTCCGACGAATCGCCCTGCCCGGTAACGGCCCCGAAGATGTGGTGTGCCTGCCCGACGGCCGGATCATCGCCGGACTCGACGACGGCAGGCTCGTGGCCGTCGTTCCCGGAGACGACGCCGTCGAGGTTCTCGCCGACACCGCGGGCCACCTCCTCGGTCTGGAGGCGCTGCCCGACGGCTCGATCGTGATCTGCGATCACGACCGCGGGTTGCTGCATCTGGAGGGTGGTCGCGGACGCCCGACGGTCCTGGTCGACACGGTCGACGATCGGCCACTCCGGTTCGCCTCCAACGTCGTCGCCGCCGCCGATGGGACGCTGTATTTCACCTCCTCGTCGCAGCGCTTCACCATCGACAATTGGCGCAGTGACTTGATCGAGCACTCCGGCAGCGGCCGACTGATCCGCCGCACGCCGGACGGCAAAGTGGATGTGCTGCTCGACGATCTTCAGTTCGCCAACGGACTGGTTCTCGCCCCCGACGAGTCCTTCGTCCTGGTCGCCGAGACCGGTGCCTCGCGGATCACCCGCTATTGGCTGACTGGCGACCGGACCGGCGAGGTGGAGGTAGTGCTCGACGATCTGCCCGGCTATCCCGACAATCTGTCGATCGGCAGCGACGGATTGGTGTGGTGCGCGCTCGCCGCCCCGCGGAACCCGGTGCTGGAGGGGATCATCAGACTCCCGCCGCGTGCCCGCAAGATCCTCGCCAAGGTGCCCGAGCGCCTCGGTCCGAGCCCGGAGGACGTGGTCTGGGTGATCGCCTTCGACTTCGACGGAAAGATCGTGCACGATATCAAGCCCGAAGGCGTCGACTACACCTTCGTCACCAGCGTCGCCGAGCGGGACGGTGTGCTGTACTTCGGCACCATCGTCGACAATGCGCTCGGTGTCTACCAGTTGGCCTGACTCTTCGGGCCCGGACGCGCCGATTATTTTGTGCAGGCCGCGACCCACGCGGTGTCGCCGTCGGTGTAGGTCTCGTGCTTCCAGATCGGCACCTGGGATTTGATCTCGTCGATCACCTGGGCGCAGACGGCGAAGGCTTCGCCGCGATGCGGTGCAGCGACGGCGACGACGACGGCGAGTTCGCCGATGGTGAGATCCCCGACGCGATGCTGTGCCGCGACGCGGATATCGGCGGTGCGGTGGCGGGCCAGCACCTCCTGCAAAAAGCGGTCGGCCGCTGGATGCGCCTCGTAGCGAAGCCCGCGGACAGAACGACCGCCGTGCTGGTTGCGGACGACGCCGGTGAAGGTCACCAGCGCACCGTCGGCGGCGGAAAGCACTCGTGCCTCGCAGACGCGGGGATCGAGCGGCTGATCACCGATGTCAGTCATCGTGCCCGGCCCCCTGCGCCAACTCCAGCAGGTGACCGAGGATCGGTGCGAGGACGTCCAGGCCGTCGCGGACTCCGCCGGACGAGCCCGGCAGATTCACCACAAAGGTGCCGCCAGCCAGTCCGGCCAGACCTCTGCTGAGCGCGGCCAGCGGCGTGGTGGCGCGGCCTTTGTCGCGGATAGCTTCGGCGATCCCGGGAAGCGCGGTGGTGAGTAGCGCAGCGGTGGCCTCCGGCACCAGATCGTCGACGGTGGGCCCGGTACCGCCGGTGGTCACCACGACGGCGGGGTGGGTGGCCAAGACCCGACGCAATTCACCAGCGAACTCGGTATCGGCGATGACGATTGCCGGATCGGGCGAAAGTCCCTGGGCGGCAAGCCATTCGACGATCACCGGCCCGGTGGTGTCTTCCCGCTGTCCCGCCGCGCAGCGGGTGGAGGAGACCAGTACGACGGCGCGCTGAGTGTCGTGGAGCGGCACCTGTCCGGGTGCGGCTGCCGACTCCCGACGCCAGTGTCCGCGGCGGCCCCCGCTCTTGGACTGCAGCGTGATCCCGGTCAGTTCGGAGGCTGGGTCGAGGGCTTTGACCATGTCGTGCAGGGTCAGTCCGGCGACGGCAACCGCCGTCAGCGCTTCCATCTCGACCCCGGTGCGGCCGGTGGTCGCGGCGGTGGCGGTGATGGTGATCTGGGTGTCGGACAACGTGAAGTCGACCGCGACCTTCGACAGCGACAGTTGATGACACAGGGGGATCAGGTCGGACGTGCGCTTGGCGCCCTGGATGCCCGCGATGCGGGCGGTCGCCAGGACATCGCCCTTGGTGATGCCGCCGCCGCGCACGGCCTCGATCACTTCGGTGGTGGTGCGAAAGACACCGCACGCGGTGGCCACCCGTTTGGTGACCGCCTTCGCCGAGACGTCGACCATCGCCGCGGTGCCATCGGCACGGAGATGGGTCAGTCCGGCGGCCCCCGCGGCTATGTCATCGGCCATGTGGTCACCTCGGCTCCGGCGTCGAGCGCCGTGGTGTCGGCATCGATCTCGATCAACAGGTCGGCGGCAGCGGCGGTGACCATCAGATGACTGCCCGGCCCGCCGATCGGGACCACCTGGCCGTCGTCGTTGGTCACACCCCGCAGGAACTGGGTCTTGCCCGCCACCGAGGTGACGGCCCGGGCCAGCGTGGCCTGCCCGGCGGGGATCGCTGGTAGGCCGGCGAGTTCCCGGAGAGTGTCGCGGATGAGGATTTCGAAGGAGACGACGATGCTGACCGGGTTGCCCGGCAGCGCGATGATCGGCGTCTTGTGCCAGGTCGCCAAACCCTGGGGTCCGCCCGGCTGCATGGCGATAGGCCCGAACCAGCCGTGCGGTTGCAGGAGCTGGCGGACAGGTTCGCGCTCGCCCATCGAGACGCCGCCCGAGGTAATCACCACGTCGGCATCCTGGCACGCAGCGGTCAGCACCGCCGCGAAGCTGTCGTCATCCCGCGCGGACGCGATGAAGATGACCTGCCCGCCATGCTTGGCGGCAAGTGCCTGCAGCACAAGAGAATTGGACTCAAAAACCTGTCCGCCGACGGGTTCCGTCCCGGCGAGGATCAGTTCGCTGCCGGTGGAGATCACCGCGACCGCGGGGCGCCGATGCACTGTGATCGACTCGACGCCGCTGGCGGCCAGGGCGCCGAGATGACGTGGGGCGAGCTGCACGCCCGCACCGACGACGACGTCGCCGGCGGACACGTCATCGCCGGCCGACCGGACGAATGCGCCACTGGTCGTCGACTCGTGCAACAGCACCGAACCGTCGCGCTCGGTGGTCTGCTCCACCGGGATCACCGCATCGGCCCCGCTGGGCAGGGGGGCGCCGGTCATGATCGCCATGGCAGTGCCGACCGCCAGTGTGCTCAGTGCGCCATCTCCGGCGTAGATTCGGCCGCGCACCGGCAGCGTCGCTCCGGCGGTCACGTCGGTGGCGCGGACGGCGAAGCCGTCCATCGCCGAGTTGTCGAACAGTGGCAGTGAGTAGGGGGCCGTGACCGGTTCGGCGGTCACTCGGTCGAGGGCCACGCGCACCGGAATGGTTTCAGTGCGCGCGAGACCGGAAAGCCGTTCGGCTACCTGGGCACGGTGGTCGGCGATCGGTCGGCGGGTCACCACCTCACCCTAGTTCACCGGTCCGCCCAGACCCGGCGACCATTAACGGCACGGCAATTCCTGCTAACGTCGACGTGTGACGATCGCAGATCCGCGGACGCAGTCGGTCTTGATGGACGGACTGGGTCGGCGCGCGCGTGATCTGCGGATTTCCCTCACCCAGGCCTGCAATCTGCGCTGCCACTATTGCATGCCGGCCGAGGGGCTGGCGATCCTTCCTCGGGAGGAACTGCTCTCCGCCGACGAGGTGGTGCGGCTGGTGGATGTCGCCGTTGACCAACTGGGGATCGACGAAGTGCGACTTACCGGCGGCGAGCCGCTGATCCGCCGCGATCTCGAAGCGATCATCGCCGCCATTCGCACTGCGCACCCAGAAGTGCCTGTCGCTTTGACCACCAACGGACTGGGTCTGGCCCGCCGCGCGAAAGAACTCGCTGCAGCGGGGCTGTCGCGGATCAATGTCTCGCTGGACACGGTGGACCGCGAACTGTTCGCCGCCATCACGCGGCGCGACCGGTTGCCCGACGTGATCGCCGGTATCGACGCCGCCGTCACCGCGGGGCTGGCACCGGTGAAGATCAATGCCGTTGCGTTGCAACAGAATCTTGACCGGGCATCGGAACTACTGCGCTGGTGCCTGGACCGGGGTCTGGCCTTGCGTTTCATCGAGGCGATGCCACTGGATGCCGAAGGCACCTGGGACCGCAACAGCTACGTGACGGCCGCCGATCTGCTGGCCGCCCTCGGCGAGGACTTTGCACTGACGGCCGTCGGTCGGGAAGACGCAGGCGCACCGGCCGAACGCTGGCGGGTCGACGGCGGCCCCGGCACCGTCGGGATCATCGCGTCGATGTCCCGATCGTTCTGTGGGGCGTGCGATCGGACGCGGATCACCGCGGAAGGGCGCGTGCGACCGTGCCTGTTCTCCGACGACGAGATCGATCTGCGGTCGATTTTGCGCGGTGGTGGCGACGACGCCGATTTGATCGCCGCGTGGCGCGAGGTGACCTGGCGTAAGTCGCCCGGGCACTTGCCCGCCGATATCCTGACGCATCCGCGCCGCTCGATGGGAGCGATCGGTGGCTGAGACCGTCGTCGTCACCTACTTCGCGGCGCTGGTGGATGCCGTCGGCTGCCACCGGGAAGAACTCACGGTCACCGAGGCGACCGTTGGTGGGCTGCGCCGCGCCGTGGCAGCGCGGCACGGCCGCCGGGCCGGTGAACTCGCCGGCCACTGCTGCGTGCTCGACGGCGACGACCTGCTGCGCGACGATGCTGCGCCGATCGGCGGCGAGGTGGATCTGCTGCCGCCGTTCGCTGGCGGGTGAGCACTTCCTGCGGCAGCATGGGGCCTCCGACGGCACCACCGTCGCGCGCCGAACGACTACTCGATTTACAAGGAGCACCATGAACTGGCACATGTCATTGCGCGCCACCGTCGCGATCGCAGCGATCGTCGGACTGGCCACAGCAAGCGCCGCATGCGGCAGCAGCGACAGCGATGAGCACAGCGTTCGGGTCATGGCCGCAGCTTCGCTCGTTGACGTGATGAAGCCGATGACGCAGGCCTATGGCGACGAGCATGGCGGCGCCGAGGTACAGGTCGACGCGGCCGCGTCGTCGGCGCTCGTGCAGCGTCTCGAGTCCGGGGCCAAGGCCGACGTGTTGATCACCGCTGACACCACGACCATGGACAAAGCGGTGGCCGCGGGTGTCGCCAAAGATCCGGTCATCATCGCGACCAACAAACTGGTCATCGTGGTGCCGGCGGGTAATCCGAGCAACGTGACTGGACTGGAGTACTTCACCGCCGCGGGCCACCGTACGGTGATCTGTGCGAGCGAAGTGCCGTGCGGTCGTGCGGCTGAGACGGCGATCAGCGCCATCAACGGCACCCCACAGCCGATCAGCCGTGCAGTGGACGTGCGTGCCGCGCTCGGGGCGGTGACCAGCGGGGAGGCCGACGCCGCCCTCGTTTACGCGACCGACGCGACGTCGGCCGGGGACAAGGTGGAGACCATCGAGATCCCCAACGCCCCGGTGGTGGAGTACCCGGCAGCGGCCCTGACCGATAACGGCAAAGACTTCGTGAACCTGCTGAGTTCAGACAAGGGCAAGCAGATTCTGACCGATGCGGGCTTTGGCGCCCCCTGAACGCGGTGACGTGCCTGAGCCGCTGACCCCGCGGGCGTACCGGCCGAACACTCGGCTCCCGGCACCGATCGCCGGTGTCGGGATCGTGGGTTTGGCGGTGTTGGTTGCCCCGCTGATCGCCCTAGCCTGGGCGGCACCGTGGGGGCGGATGTGGGAGCTGCTGACCGCGCGAGCGGCGCTGGAAGCGCTGTGGCTCTCGCTGAGCGCCGCGCTGCTGGCCACGGTCTTAGCCTTGATCCTCGGCGTGCCACTGGCCGCGGTACTGGCCTCCGGTGCGATCACACCCACCCGGCTGGTTCGGCTGCTGGTGATCGTGCCCATGGTGATGCCGCCGGTGGTTATCGGCACTGCGCTGCTTACCCTGCTCGGCCGTCGCGGGCTGCTGGGCCAATACCTCGATGCGTGGTTCGGCTGGACGCCGACGTACACCTTCGCGGCGGTGGTGATCGCCCAACTCGTGGTCGCTATGCCGTTTCTCGTGGTCAGCGTCGAGGCCTCGCTGCGCAGCCGCAACATTGACGCCGAAGAGGCCGCGTACACGCTCGGAGCGAGCAAAATGACCACCTTCTGGCGGGTAACCGTGCCCAATATTCGGTCCGGAATACTCGCGGGCGCGGTGATGTGTTTCGCGCGGGCGCTCGGCGAGTTCGGTGCGACGGTGACCTTCGCCGGAAACGTCGAAGGCGTCACCCAGACGATGCCGCTGTCGATCTACCTGGCACTACAGCGGGACAGTGATTCGGCCATCGCGATGGCGATCGGACTCGTCGTATTGAGCGTTGTGGTGCTCGTCATGATGCGGGGTCGGTGGATGCCCGCGCTGGGTTGACCTGCGGCTAGTGAACGCACACTCGACGCCGCCGCGCTGAGAGATCTTCCTTACTCGAGGGAGACAGCAGTGCGTTCGATCGGGAAACATCACCTTCGTAGATTCGCCTTCATCGGCAACTCGAGAAGGAGAACCTTATGGCGCGTAAGAGAACTCATACCCTGACCAACTTCGATCCCGAGGATGTAGCGGCCTGGGAGAGTGGCAACTCGGCGATCGCCCGCCGCAATCTGATCTGGTCCGTGGCAGCCGAGCACGTTGGTTTCTCGGTGTGGTCGCTGTGGTCGGTGATGGTGCTGTTCATGCCGGAGAACGTCTATGGGATCACCCTCGGTGACAAGTTCCTGATCGGGGCCGTCGCGACCCTGACCGGGGCACTGCTGCGCTTTCCGTACACCATGGCCACCACCCGCTTCGGTGGCCGCAACTGGACGATCTTCTCGGCCGTGGTGCTGGTGATCCCGGTGACCGCCACCCTGGTGCTGCTGGCCAACCCCGGCCAGCCGCTGTGGATGTACCTCGTGGTGGCGGCCTTAACCGGGATTGGCGGCGGCAACTTCGCCTCGTCGATGACCAACATCAACGCCTTCTACCCGCAGCGACTGAAAGGCTGGGCCCTCGGGCTCAATGCCGGCGGCGGCAATCTAGGCGTGCCCGCCGTGCAGTTGCTCGGTCTGCTGGTGATCGCGGTGGCCGGCAATCGGCAGCCCTACTGGGTGTGCGCCGTCTACCTGGTGGCACTGGTGATCGCCGGTATCGGCGCCGCGCTCTACATGGACAACCTGGAGGGGCCGGGCGTGGACATGGCCGCCATGCGGGCCGCGGTCGCCAACCGGCACACCTGGACAATCGCACTGCTGTACATCGGAACCTTCGGCTCATTCATCGGTTTCTCGTTCGCCTTCGGGCAAATGCTGGCGCTGAACTTCCGGGCGGACGGCCAATCGGCCGCTGAAGCCGCACTGCACGCCGCGCAGATCGCCTTCATCGGCCCGCTGCTCGGATCGATCAGCCGCGTCTACGGCGGTAAGCTCGCCGATCGGTTCGGCGGCAGCTCAGTGACCTTCGCAGTATTCATTGGCATGCTCGGTGGTGCCGCCGTGCTGATCGCTGCCGGCACCTCGGTGGCCCTGTGCGCGGTCGGCTTCGTGATCCTGTTCATCCTATCGGGGATGGGCAATGGTTCGGTCTACAAAATCATCCCGTCGGTGTTCGACGCCGCCGCCCGGTCCCTGCCGCTCGATGAAGCCGGCCGCGCCGCCTACTCGCGCTCGATGTCCGGCGCGGTGATCGGTATCGCCGGCGCCGTCGGTGGTCTCGGTGGTGTGGGTATCAACCTGGTGCTCCGCCAGTCGTACGCCAGCACCGGCGCGGCCACCTGGGCATTCATCATCTTCGCCGGCTTTTATGCCGTCGCCGCAGTGACCACCTGGCGCGTCTACCTCGCCGTCCCACGCACGGACGCTGCTGCCACTGCTCCGGCCGGGGAGTCTGCGACAATCACTTCATGACCAGCCTGACCGGATTTACCGTCGCCGTCACGGCTGCCCGCCGCGC
>NZ_JBAQWU010000407.1:0-10296 GCF_049299075.1 Gordonia sp. (in: high G+C Gram-positive bacteria) | reverse complement strand
CGGACGGGAGCGCCGACAGGGCGAGCGCGGTAGTGACCGCCGACGGCCCGGGCAGACACGTGACCCGCAGACCGGCCTCGGCGCACGCCGCGACCAGCCGGTATCCCGGATCGCTGACCGAGGGCATCCCGGCGTCGGTGATCAGTAGAACCGTCGCACCGTCGGCGATGGCCTCGACGAGCTGCGGTGCTCGCTGCGCTTCGACGTGGTCGTAGTAGCTGACAAGCTTGCCCCCGATCACCACCTCGAGGGCCGCCGCCAGCCCACGCGCCCGTCGCGTGTCTTCGGCGGCGACGATGTCGGCTGTCGCCAGCGCCTCACGTAGCCGCGGCGATGCATCGCCGGGTTGTCCCATCGGCGTTCCCGCCAGCACCAAGCGACCGCTCTCTTCCATTCCACGAACCCTAGACCGCCCTCCACTTGCGAGGTCGAGTGACTACTCGGGAGCTGCCTGCGAGGCATCCCGGGGCGTCGAGCATCGATTAACGCCAACCGACCTTCCGCTGAAGCCCAAACATCTCATCGTCACAGAAGAGACGGATACCGTCGGCGACGACTCGTGGCGTCTCCTGTCAGGACCAGATGGACAGACGTGGAACCGCGACCGCCGACGACCCACCCCAAGAAGGCGAAGACTCGAGGTTCAGTCAGTGACGAGCGTTATCTACGGATCGCGACTCATTAAAACGGCACCGGGCCTGGCCGAAATTCGGACCATGCCGCTTATCAGACGTTCGTGCGTCTCGCACTACTGAAATCGGGTGGGCCGAAGGCTCGCTAAGACAGCCCCCGCCAGATTGAGTCTGACCATCAGTAACATCAGCCAGGTGAGTCCCGCCATCCTCGATCGCGCCACCGTTGCACCGCGTGCTCACGTCGAAGACCTCGGGACCTCCCCGGGCCCGGTGATCCCGGAGCCGGTGTTCGGTGCCACCGACCGGTTGCGCGGCACCATCGTCGGCCTGGTGATCACCCTGTTGGCCATCATCACCCGCTTCTGGGATCTGACTCATCCCACCGATCAGGGCACCCCGGTCTTCGACGAGAAGCACTACGTCCCGCAGGGCTGGCAGGTACTGCAGGGGGGCGGGCTGATCGAAGACAATCCCGCCTACGGCTTGGTGGTGCATCCGCCGGTAGGCAAGTGGATGCTCGCGCTCAGCGAGGGCCTATTCGGCTACAACCCGATGGGCTGGCGCTTTATCCCGGCGGTGTCCGGCGTGATCGTCGTGCTGGCAATCTACTTGACCGTGCGACGGCTGACCCGTTCGACGTTGATCGGCGCGCTGGCCGGCCTGTTCGCCCTCTGCGACGGCGTCTTGTTTGTCCAGTCCCGGATGGGCATGCTGGACATCTTCCAGGCATTGTTCGTTGTGCTCGCGTTCGCCGCCTTGATCGCCGATCGCGACCAAATGCGCCAACGCCTAGACCGAGTCTTCCGCGACGGCCGCATCAACGACAGCCCCTTCGGCCCGCGGTTCGGTTTCCGCTGGTACCGCTTCACCGCCGGAGTGATGCTCGGCCTCGCGGTGGGTACCAAGTGGTCGGGCCTGTACTTTGTCGTCTTCTTCACCCTGCTGTCCCTCGGGTTCGACTTCGCCGCGCGGCGGGCCTATCACGTGCAGCGCCCGCTACGCGGGGTGCTGATGCGCGATCTGCTGCCGTCGGCCGCCTCGCTGGTAGTGCTCCCGGTCGGCATCTACCTGGCCACCTTCGCCACCTGGTTCCGCTCGGAAAGCTCGGTGTACCGCTACGTGGTGGGCACCGACATCGGCACCGATGGGCCCTTCGCCTGGGTGCCGGCGGCGCTGCGCTCGTTCTGGTACTACGAGACCGGCATCCTCAAGTTCCATTCCGGCCTGACCAACGCCGCGGGTAACCACCACCCGTGGGAATCGAAGCCGTGGAGCTGGCCGATGGCACTGCGGCCGATGCTGTACGCCATCGACTACGGCCCCGATCAGTGCGGCGGCGGCGACTGCATCCGCGCCCAGATGCTATTGGGCACCCCCGCACTGTGGTGGCTGGCGTTGCCGATGGTCGGGTGGGGTCTGTGGCGGATGATCTTCCGGCTCGACTGGCGCTACGCCGCCGTGCTCGTCGGCTACGCTGCCGCGATCGTCCCGTGGTTCGGCGAGATCGACCGCCAAATGTACTTCTTTTACGCCACCGTGATGGCGCCGTTCCTGGTGATGGGTCTGGCCCTGTGCTGCGGCGATGTGCTGGCCGCCGCAGGCCGCGGCCGGGCCTCGGCCACTCGCACACTCGCGGTGTTGGCGGTGGCAATCTACGCCGGTCTGGTGGTGGCGAACTTTGCTTTCGCCTGGCCCATCCTGACCGGCGCACCGATCAGCAACGAATTATGGAACATGCAGCTCTGGCTGCCCAGCTGGACCTAGCCAGCCGAGCGGCGTCAGTCGATGATCGCCAGGCCCTCACCGAGGAAGATAGTACCCACGATCAGCAGGATCGCCAGCGTCACCGCGGTCATGTTCGCCTCGATCCACGTGCGCCCGTTCTGCAGCGAGCCGCGCACCTTCGGCCCGCCGATCGCCATGAAGCCGAGCAGCGCCAGCGGCGCGATGGTGGCCAGCGCCGCGAAGATCAGCACCACGATGACCGTCTGGCCGGTGGTGATGTCGGGCACCGAACCGAGTTGCACGCCGGCGCTGATCGCCAGCGGCGGGTTCTTGATGATCAGCAGCCCCATCGCGAATCCGACCGCCACACAGCTGGCCAGGCCGAGATTGTCGATACGCGCGAACAGCCCGTTCTTCTCCTTCTCCTCACCGACGGCGGCGTGCTCGACCTCCGACTTGGCGGAGGGTCGACGACGCCAGGTGATGTAGGCCAGGATAAAGAAGAGCACTCCGAACACCAGGTGCAGGATGTCGATGCCGCCGGAGGTGCCTTCCGGATCTTCTTCGACCGCAGTGCCCGTGACCAGTGCGGTGATGAAAGTGATTGCGAACATCGAGATGAACCAGCCGACGCTGAACAGCAGTGCGCGCAGGGTGCCCCGCGCACCCAAGCCCAGCACGAGCACCGCCGTGATCGAGAGCGGACTCAAGGTCAAGGCCATGGCCAACGCAAACGTACCGCCCAGTGCATCCCACATGCGGCATTACCCTACCCGTGGTGCGAAGAGGTCAAGAAAGCACGGCCCCGACTGCGCTGAAGATCCATAGCAAGAAGATGAGCAGCAGTAACCACATGCCACCCTGATAGATCTGCCAGCGGCCACCGGCCCGCTGGACCTGCCACGCCCGGTAGCCCAGGACCCCGGCGCCGAGAAAGATCACCGTCGGCGCGGCCAGCACCAGAATGGTGTTGAGGGTTCCGGCACTCAGCACGCCAGCCGCGAGCAGAATGGCCGCGATGGCGACGGTCGCGACCACACGCAGCGCCGTCTCGCGCAACTCGATGCGCGGCATCTCCGGCTCGATCGGCTCATCGTCGTCGTCGTACATGACTTCAGGCTACCTACCGGGTAGAAAGTCCCGCCTCCCGTGCGAAAGCGACATCGGTGAGACAGAATAGAGGGTGAGGCTGAATTACGGATGCGCATCCGGGTGTCCGGGCCGAGGTACAAGGATGTGGATGTCACGATGAGCGTGATTCTGGTCGGTGTCGACGGTTCCGATATGGCAGTCAACGCGGTCCGTTGGGCGGCAAAGACGGCGAAGCTTGAGGGCGCCGATCTCAAGATCGTTTCGGCCTACACGACCACCACGAGTGACTACGCCCCCGGCTTGGTGATCCCGCAGGACGTGATCGACGCGATTCGCGGTGAAGTAAGCAAGTACGTGCAGGACGCGGCCAAGGTCGCCGAAGAGGCGGCTCCGGGGCTGAGCATTCACGGATCCATCGCCGAGGGCGATGCAGCGCATGTGATGATCGACTTCTCCGCCGACGCCGAAATGGTCGTGCTCGGTAGCCGCGGTCTGGGCGGCCTCAAGGGCCTGTTCCTCGGCTCGGTGTCCACCTCGGTGGCCGCGCACGCCAAGAGCAAGGTCGTGATCATCCCGACCGAAGCCGCCCTGAGCGACGGCCCGGTCGTCGTCGGTGTCGACGACTCGAAGGTCAGCGACGGCGCGGTAGCCGAGGCCTACCGCCAGGCCGATCTGCGCAAGACCGAATTGATCGCCGTACACACCTGGACGCCGCTGGACGCCGACGCCTTGCACGGCTTCGGACTCAGTGCCGACGAGATCGATCAGATGAGCGACCAGGCCGTCGGCGCGGTCTCCGAGCGCCTGGCCGGTTACGGCACCGATTACCCCGACGTCGAGGTCAAGCGCGTGGTGATCCCGGAGGAGCCGGGCAAGGCCATCCTCGAAGCCGCTGGCGACTCGGCAGCACTGATCGTGATGGGCAGCCGCGGACGAGGCGGCTTCACCGGGCTGCTCCTGGGCTCACGCAGCCAGAAGGTGCTGCACCACGCCAAGGTTCCGGTCATGATCGTGCGCCACACCGCATAGCGCGCGCTGACTTCCGCGGCATGAAACATCTTCCCCGCGGACTCTGGGTACTGCTGGCGGCCAACGTCGTCATCGCGCTCGGTTTCGGACTGATCGCACCGGCGCTGCCGATCTTCGCCGACACCTTCGGGGTCACGGAGCTGGCGGTGTCGGCGGTGATCTCGGCGTTCGCCCTGATGCGTCTGTTGTTCGCTCCCACCACGGGGCGGCTGGTGACGCGACTGGGCGAACGCCGGATCTATCTGACCGGACTGGTGATCGTGGCCGTCAGCACGCTGGCGTGTGGTTTTGCTGGCACGTACTGGCAGCTGCTGATTTTTCGCGCTGCTGGCGGCATCGGTTCGACGATGTTCAGCTTGTCTGCCATGGCATTGCTCATCCGGTTGGCGCCCCCACAGTTGCGCGGCCAGGCCTCGAGCTACTTCTCGGCCGGTTTCCTGATCGGCGGTCTGACCGGTCCGCTGCTGGGTGCCGCACTGGTCGGTTATGGCCTGCGCCTGCCGTTCGTGGTCTATGCGATCGCACTGGTGATCGCCACGATCGGGGTGGCCGTGCTGATGCCGCCCGTGCCTGCGCACCCCGATGACGCACCGGTCGACCCGGGCGGGGCGGTGGCGACTCTCACCTTCCGCGCCGCGCTCACCGACAGCGCCTACCGTGCCATCTTGGCCGCGAACTTCGCGCAGGGCTGGGCCTCCATGGGCGTACGCATCGCGCTGGTTCCGCTGTTCATCACCCAGTCGCTCGGGCGCTCCGATGCGTGGGCCGGCATCGTCCTGGCCTGTTACGCCGCAGGCAACGTTGTGGCGATCCTGATCGCCGGACGGCTGGCCGATCACTACGGGCGGCGGCCGGTGCTACTCCCGGGCCTGGCCATCGCCGCCGGCGGCACGCTGTTCCTCGGCTTCACCGACAATCTGGTGGTGGCGCTCGCGCTCACCGCGATCGCCGGGATCGGATCGGGTCTGTTTGCGCCGGCCGACCAGGCCGCGCTGGGCGACGTGCTCGGCAATCGGCAGCGCGGCGGTTCAGCCCTGGCCGCCTACGGCATGAGTTCCGACTTGGGCGCCGTGCTCGGCCCGCTGGCCGCCGGGGCCGTCGCGACCGCGTTCGGCTTTGGCCCGGCGTTCCTGCTGACCGGCATCGTCCTGAGCATCGCGCTGGTCATGTGGATCAGCGCCCGCGAAACCCTCACCCGCTCAGACTGAGCTCCTCGGCGTCGAGCTTGCGTAGTTCGGCGGTCAGCGCGCCGGAGCTGTAGCTGCCGCGGTCGCGGAACGCGAGCAGGGCACGACGTTGTTCGTCGATCACCTTGCGGCGCACTCGGCGCAGTTCCCGCGCAGTTTGCAGCCGTTTGTCGAGCACATCGATTTCGTCGAGATCGATCTGCTCGTCGTCGAGGTCCGGTGTCTCCAGTTCCCGCACCAGCTTCACCTGGCCGGCCAGCACCGAGTCGTCGCCGATGACGTTCGGGTCGGCCAGCATGCGCTGCACGATGTCGAGCATCTCCCCGCGCAGCCGGGCCTGCTCTGCGCGCAGTTCGCTGCTCTGGTCGGGCAGCTTCAGCTTGGCCAGCAGGGCGCCCATCGTGCCGCCCTGGATCATCAGGCTCATCGTGGCGACGAAGAAGGCGATCAGGATCAGCAGCGACCGATGCGCGGTGTCGGCGGGCAGCGTCTGAGCGGCGGCCAGGGTCACTGCGCCCCGCAGCCCACCCCAGACGACGACCATCCCTTCGCGTGAACCGATCGCTTCGGTGCGGTAGTAGCTGATGTCTGCCAGGGACCGGTCCAGGCGCAGCCGGAACCGGTGGCCCTTGGTGTCGTCGTCGGCGGGGTCGTCGGGCAGGCGCTCGCGCAGTGCTTCGAGTGCTGGCTCGCGCGCGATGACTCGGGTCGCCCGCGAGTCCAGGCCCCAGATCAGCGGCATCACGAACGCGAAGCGAATCACCAAGACCAAGACCAGTGCCACTGCCGCCGGCCAGAGTGCGTGGAGCCAGGTGTCATGGGCATCGCGGACGTCCTCGATCAGCGTGTACAGCTCCAGCCCCATCAGCAGAAAGACGCCGCCCTCCAGAACCACTTCCACCATGCGCCAGGTCTCCACATCGGAGAGCCGGTGGGAGGCGGGCAGCGTACGCACCGACGCGCGGCCGGAGACCAGTCCGGCGGCGACGGCGGCGACCAGACCGGAGGCGCCGACCAGCTCCGCGGGCAGGTAGGCCAGGTACGGCAGCGTAAAAGAGACGGCGGTGGCCACCGCGGGTGCGTGAATCCGGGTGCGCAGCTTGCCGAACAGCCATCCCGCTGCGCCGCCGATGACGACCGCCCCGATCACCGCCCAGACGAAGTTCACGATGACGCCGACCAGCGAGATGCTGGCCGCGGTCGCGGCGATCGCGGCGCGCAGCAACACCAGTGCGGTGGCATCGTTGAACATGGATTCGCCGGATAGGACCGTCACGATGCGATTGGGAGCGCCCGCCCGTTTGATGGTGCCGGTGGCGACCGCATCGGTGGGGCTCAGGATGGCGCCCAGGGCGACGCCCAGGGCATAGTCGATGTCGGGAAGTATCCACACGAAGAACAGTCCGAGCAGCAGTGACGAGATCAGCACCAGCACCACCGAGAGCGCACCAATGGCCTGGAAGTCGCGTTTGAAGTCCATCACTGGCATCGAGCGCGCCACCGCGAATAGCAACGGCGGCAACACCCCAACGAGGATCAGCTCCGGGCTGATGTGAAACTCCGGAACTTGGGGCAACAGGCTCACTCCGACGCCCACGGCGACCAGCAGCAACGGGGCCGCTATCCGCAGGCGCGGCGCCAAGGTGTTGGCCGCTCCGACGGCGAGAACGCACAGAACCGCTACCGCCGCTATCTCTTCCGCATGCACGAGACCATTGTGGCCGATCTGATCGCGCCGCGCGTGGAGGACGACCACCATCGTGCCACCACCCAATGTGTCATTGATCGTTGACATATTAGGTCCGAGGTGTCAGCGTAGGCCTATGACGAGCACGCAGCCTCGGCCGATCGCATACCAACCGCCGGCAAACAAGCGCGGGACCGAACTGAACTACGACCAAGTGGTCGACGACCTGTCGGCCGCGTCGGTCCACCGCAACTTCGATCCGTACCGGCACATCGCCTGGGATGCGCCGGAGATGGCGATCGTGCCGGACGATCCGCGATGGATTCTCGATCCGCAGGTGGACCCGATCGGCCAGCACCCCTGGTACCAGAATCTTCCGGTGGACAAGCAGATCGCCATCGGCATGTGGCGGCAAGCGAACGTGGCCAAGGTGGGCCTACAGTTCGAGTCCATCCTGATTCGCGGTCTGCTGCAGTACGCGTCCAGACTGCCCAATGGCGACAAACGCTTCCGCTACGTGACACACGAGTCCAAGGAAGAGTGCCAGCACACGCTGATGTTCCAGGAGATGGTTAACCGGGTCGGCATCGACGTCCCCGGCATGCCGCGCGCAATGCGGCGGATCGACCCGCTGATACCGCTGTTTTCCACGCTCTTCCCGTCGGTCTTCTTCTTCGGTGTGTTGGCTGGCGAAGAACCGATCGACCACCTACAAAAGGACTTCCTGCGGGCCGGCGCCAACGTCCACCCGGTGATGGCCGCGGTGATGGAACTACACGTGGCTGAGGAAGCCCGGCACATCTCGTTCGCTCACCACCATGTGCGCGCCACCCTCGCAACCAAGGGTGCCGCCACTCGCTTCGTTCTCGCGCTGGCGATGCCGATCATCATGCGCGTGCTGTGCAGCGCAATCGCCAAACCGCCGGTGCAGTTCCGGACCGAGTTCGACGTTCCCCGCAAGGTCTTCGCCGAGATGTTCTGGGACTCGATGAACTCCCGCCGATTCCTCAGCGACGTCTTCGGCGATGTCCGCATGCTGGCTCACCAGTGCGGTCTGCGAAACCCGGTCGCCACGGTTCTCTGGAAGCTACTCAAGATCGACGGCCGCCCCTCGCGGTACCGGTCCGAACCCTCCTACGACGCGCACTGACCGGATGCCGCACGTCATTACGCAGCCGTGCTGCGGCGACGCCGCGTGCGTGTACGCCTGCCCGGTCAACTGCATTCATCCGACTCCCGATGAGCCCGACTTCGGACAGACCGAGATGCTCTACATCGATCCGGCGGCCTGCGTCGACTGCGGCGCCTGCGTCAGCGCGTGCCCGGTCGGCGCCATTGCGCCGGACCACCGCATTCCGGAGAATCAGCGCCGTTTCACTGAGGTCAACGCCGCACACTTCGGCCGGACGGCCGCGGCGCCCGAGCCCACCGGTCCCCGGTTCCCAGTCGACCCCCGCTGGCGCCTTCCGCTCGCACCGGTCGCCAAACCGCGGCCCTTGACCGGTGTCCCCGCACCGCTGAACATCGCGATCGTCGGCTCCGGCCCGGCGGCCATGTACGCCGCCGATGAACTGCTGAAACACCGCCAAGTGCGGGTGACCATGTTCGAGCGGCTGTCCGAGCCGTTCGGCCTGGCCCGCTTCGGCGTCGCCCCAGACCACCCGGCTACCCGCAGCGTGGTGCAGCTGTTCAACACCATCGCGAACGATCAGAAATTGACGATCCTGCTGAACACCGACATCGGCACCGACCGCACACTCGACGAGCTGCGCGCCGAGTATCACGCGGTGCTGTGGGCCGGTGGCGCACCGACCGATCGCCCGCTGAACATCCCCGGAATCGAACTACCCGGCGTACAGAGCGCCACCGCGGTGGTCGGCTGGTACAACGGGCACCCGGACTTCACCGCCGCAGCCCCCGAGCTGAAAACCGAGCGCGCCGTGGTGATCGGCAACGGGAACGTCGCTCTTGACCTCGCCCGCATCCTGACCGCGAATTCGGACCGGCTTGCCGACACCGACATCGACATGAATGCGCTTGCCGCACTGCGGAATTCGTCGATCCGCGAGATAGTTGTCGCCGCCCGACGCGGTCCGGAGCATGCCGCCTTCACCCTGCCCGAGCTCATCGGTCTCATCGACGGACCGGCTCAGGTGTGGGTAGATCCGGCGGACCTGGCGGGCGCCCCAGTGACCACCAAGACGGCACTGCTGCGGGAGATCGCGGCCGGCCCGAAGCCCGACGACCCCCACTTGCGACTTGCCTTCGGGCTGACGCCCACACGGATCCTCGGTACGCAGCGCGTGACCGGTGTCCGCTTCGAGCGCACCGGCGCCGGCGCCGGCGAGTGCATCGACGTCGACGCCGGTGCAGTATTCACCGCAATCGGCTATCGGGGCCGACCCATCCCCGGACTACCGTTCGATGCCGCGCGCGGCACTGTCGCCCACGTCGCTGGCCGGGTTACCGTCGACCAACAGCCGATTCGGGGCCTGTACGTGACCGGCTGGATCAAACGCGGACCCACCGGCTTCATCGGCACCAACAAGACCGACTCGGCCGAAACGGTCCGGGCTGTCCTGGCCGATGCCGAAGCTGGCCTGCTGCGGCCCCGAATCTGGGGATAACTGCCGCGCGGCCGCCGGGCCTGTGGATACGGTCCTGGCGCTTACGGTCTCGTCGCGCGTGAATGAGAGGACACCTCAGACGCGGCGACGGGAGCGGGACATGTCCGGATTCGAACTCACCCCAGAGGAGCTGCGCACGCTGGCGCACGGCTGGCAGCAGCAGGCAGCGGTCATCGATGCATTGCCCTTCGACAACGGGATCGGCGGACAGGGCCATAGCGCGAGTTTCACCGGACTAGCCGCGTGCGCGGCGGCGGCCGATCGCACGACGGTCGACTTCAGCGCGGACCTGGCCGCATTCGGTGACGCGGTGG
>NZ_JBAQWU010000406.1:0-7106 GCF_049299075.1 Gordonia sp. (in: high G+C Gram-positive bacteria) | reverse complement strand
GACGACACCTCCGTCCTGCATTTCGGCAGCGGTCCGATCCACATCGTCATCGGGCGAGGACGCACCGTGAAGCCGCGGCGCGGCATCACGGTGCATCGTCGCGCGGGATTTTCGTCGGCTGTCGACTGGAGTCAGTCCCCGCCCAGGCTCAGGGCCGAAGAGGCTGCGCTCGACGTCGCCGACGCTGCGCCGACCGACCACGAAGCGATCGCCGTCTTGTCCGATGCGGTCGGCAGCCGTCGCACCACCGTCGATCTCTTGCGGGCAACGGTGAAGTCACGCAAACGAATGCAGCGCCGCACCCTCGTCACTTCGGTGCTCGACGACATCGCCAACGGGACTTGTTCCGTCCTCGAACACGCGTTCTTGACCGACGTCGAGCTGGCGCACGGCTTGCCGACACCGGAGCGTCAAGCCCCCACGACGGTGGGGCGCAAAGGATTTCGCGACACCGAGTACATCAGGTACGGCGTCATCGTGGAGCTCGACGGCGTTCTCGGCCATACCGACCGCACGTCACGCGACCGAGACCTCGAGCGCGACCTCGACGCCGCCGTCGGCACGAACCGGATCACCGTCCGCCTCGGCTCCGGGCAGGTCCTCAAACGCCCGTGCACGACGGCCCGCAAGCTCGCCGTACTCTTCCAGACTCGCGGCTGGCCGGGTACCTTCCAGCGCTGCGCCAACTGCCACAGATACTAGTGATGCCCGTTTGACGTGCCAGACACGTCAAACGGGCATCACTATGAGGCGATCAGCGCGAAGCGCTCAGTAGCGGTAGTGCTCAGGCTTGTACGGCCCTTCGACGTCGACGCCGATGTACTCGGCCTGTTCCTTGCTCAGCTTCGTCAACGAGCCGCCGAGGGCTTCGACGTGGATGCGCGCGACCTTCTCGTCGAGGTGCTTGGGCAGGCGGTAGACCTCGTTGTCGTACTCGTCGTTCTTGGTCCACAGCTCGATCTGCGCGATGACCTGGTTGGAGAAGCTGTTGCTCATCACGAACGACGGGTGGCCGGTGGCGTTGCCCAGGTTCAGCAGGCGGCCCTCGGAGAGCACGATGATGCAATGCCCGTCGGGGAACACCCACTGGTCGACCTGCGGCTTAATGTTGATGCGGGTCATCCCATCGGCGGTTTCGAGGCCGGCCATGTCGATCTCGTTGTCGAAGTGCCCGATGTTGCCCAGGATGGCCTGGTTCTTCATCTGCTGCATGTGTTCGAAGGTGATGATGCCCAGGTTGCCGGTCGAAGTGATGACGAGGTCGGCGTCGGCGATCGCCTCGTCGACGGTGACGACGTCGAAGCCGTCCATCAGCGCCTGCAGGGCGTTGATCGGGTCGATTTCGGTGACCTGAACGCGGGCACCTTGACCGGCGAGCGCCTCGGCGCAGCCCTTGCCGACATCGCCGTAGCCGCAGACGAGGGCCTTCTTGCCGCCGATCAGGACATCGGTGCCGCGATTGATGCCGTCGAGCAGCGAATGACGGGTGCCGTACTTGTTGTCAAACTTGCTCTTGGTGACCGAATCGTTGACGTTGATCGCCGGGAAGTCGAGCTCGTCGTTGGCCGCGAACTGGTACAGCCGCAGCACGCCGGTGGTGGTTTCTTCGGTGACACCCTGGACCGACTCGGCGATGGTGGTCCACTTGTTCGCATCGGCGGCCATCGAGGCACGCAGCAATTCCAGGAAGACCTTGTACTCGGCGGGGTGGTCGTCCTCGGTGGGCGGCACGACGCCGGCCTTCTCGAACTCGGCGCCGCGCAGCACCAGCATGGTGGCGTCACCACCGTCGTCGAGAATCATGTTCGCGGGGCCGTCGGCGACATTGACCCCGCTCGCGGCGTTCCCGGCGGTCGGCCAGGTGAGCATCTGCTCGGCGGCCCACCAGTATTCCTCCAGCGTCTCGCCCTTCCAAGCAAAGACCGGGACGCCCGCAGGCTCCTCGGGAGTGCCGTACGGACCGAGGACGACGGCCGCGGCGGCCTCGTCGTGGGTGGAGAAGATGTTGCACGACGCCCAGCGCACCTGCGCGCCGAGCGCGACCAGCGTCTCAATCAGCACAGCGGTCTGCACGGTCATGTGCAGCGAACCGGAGATGCGCGCACCCTTGAGCGGCGCCACGTCGGCGTATTCACGACGCAGTTCCATCAGGCCGGGCATCTCGTGCTCGGCGAGCCGGATCTCCTTGCGGCCGTACTCAGCAAGCGACAGATCGGCGACCTTGAAGTCGATTCCGTTCGCGACGTCGGCGGTCATGGTGGACGCGGTGGTCATTCAGTACCTCTCGAAGTGTTCCCCTGGGCGCGCGTGCGCCGGGATGATGTTCGCTCACCAGGCTAGCGTGCGCCCTGCTCGGGGAGCCGTTCGCCCGCCAGGTCATCCGGGTTCACTATCGCGGCGCCTGCGGGTCCGCTACGTCGGCGTCGCCCCGATCCTCCGGCTCGTCGACGACCCGGTCTTGCAGCGGAGCCACCTCCGGGACCTGTGTCACTTCCGGCCCGGCCAGATCGCCGGCGTCAAGCAGGGGTGGCATTTCGCCGCGTTCCCGCATTCCCAGGACCGAGTGCGACATGCCGTAGGCCACGTAGACAACCAATCCGATCACCATCCACAGCACGAAACGGACCCACGTCAGCGCCGCCAGGTTGAGCATCAACCAGATGCAGGCGGCCACCGCCAGGATCGGCACCACCGGCACCCACGGCACCCGGAAGCCGCGGGGCAGATCGGGCCGCGTCTTACGCAGCACGATGACGCCGATCGACACCAGCACGAAGGCGAACAGGGTGCCAATGTTGACCATCTCTTCCAGTTCGCCCATCGGCAGGAAGGCCGCGAGGAATCCAGAAACGCATCCGACCAGCACCGTGATGCGCACCGGGGTGCCACGGTTGCCGGTCTTGGCCAGGCTGCGCGGGAACAGTCCGTCACGGGCCATCGCGAAACCGACGCGCGCCTGGCCGAGCAGCATCACCATGACCACGGTGGTGAGTCCGGAGAGCGCGCCGATCACAATGATCCACTGCGCCCAGGTGATGCCGTGCAGGCCGAAAGCGGTAGCCAACGTCGCCGAGTCGCCCTTGAGTTCGGTGTAGTTCACCATGCCGGTCAGCACCAGCGTCACCCCCACATAGAGCACGGTGACAATGGCCAGCGAACCGAGGATGCCGCGCGGCAGATCCCGCTGCGGATTGCGCACTTCCTCGGCGGTGGTCGCCACAACGTCGAAGCCGATGAACGCGAAGAATACCAGTGACGCCGCCGCAAGCAGTCCGTACCAACCGTAGGTCGAGCCGCCGGAGCCCGTCATCAACGAAAAGAGCGTCTGGTGCAGCCCGGAGGCGGCACCGGCGGTGTCCGCTGCCTCCGATTCCGGGATGAACGGCGAGTAGTTCTCCGGCGAGATGTAGAAGGCGCCGACCACGATCACCAGCAGGACCACCGAGACCTTGATCGCGGTAATCACCAGCGACACGATCGAGGACAGCTTGGTGCCCAGCGAGAGCAGGAGCGTCAGCACGGCGATCAGGGTGACCGCGCCCCAATCGAACCCACCGAACGCTCCGCTCGGATCACCCCAGGCGATGACCGTGTAGGAGGTCTGTGACGCGTCCGCACCGGTGATCAGACACAGGAACTGATTCAGGTAATGCGACCAGCCCTTGGCCACCACCGAAGCGGCGAGCGCGAATTCCAGGATCAGATCCCAGCCGATGATCCACGCAACGAATTCACCGAAGGTGGCATACGAGAAGGTGTAGGCACTGCCCGCCACCGGCACGGTGGAAGCGAATTCGGCGTAGCACAGGGCGGCGAGGGCACAGGCGATGGCGGCGAGGACGAAGGCGAGCGTCACAGACGGCCCCGCGACATTGCCCGCGGTCCGCGCGGTCAGCGTGAAGATACCGGCACCGACGACCACCGCGACACCGAAGACGGTGAGATCCCACCAAGTCAAGTCTTTCCGGAGTTTGGAATCCGGCTCATCGGTGTCCCTAATGGACTGCTCGACCGATTTCACCCGCAAGAACGGATTCGTACTCATTCGGCGCCTCCTCAGTGTCCACTCGCCGATCCGACGCGGCGTTCAGGACGCGTTCACGTTAGCGGACTACAGGGCCGCTTCGGGGGTAAGTCACGTGTCCCGGGTCGGATGCGGCTGCTGCTCGCGACGTTCGTCCGATTCCACCGTTTCGTCGGCCAGGGGCGGCAGGGTTGCCTCGTCTACCTCCGGGCGGGCGCGAATGAAGGCGATACTCACGCTCAAGCCGCCCCAGAGGATGAGGGCGGACACCAGGAGGAGTCCGATCGCAGGCCCGGTCATCGTTTCTGTCCTTCCAGGAACTCCACCGGGGGCCAGGCTCGGAACGACTCCTGGTCGCGGCCCTTCCAGCTGACGGCAGTGCCGATCGCAGCGCCTACGACGGCCAGCCCGACCGTGCCCCAGCCGAGGACGTTGACATACCAATCCGGGTAACCCTCGTAGCCGTTGCGGATCACGTCAGCCACCTTCTGCACCAGCATGACGGTGAGGAACACCGGTCCCACCACGCCGATCAGCGGCACCCACCAGGGTCCGAGCTGGAACGTGGAGATGGCGTTCAAGTGGGCGCGCAGCAGACCGCTGGTGCGGGCGAGCCAGACCACGATGACGCACATCATGATGGCCGAGACCACGACACCGATGTTGTTGGCGAACATGTCGACGGTGTCCAGGGCGATCAGGCCGGTGGTAGTGGAGAACAGCCCGAACGACACGATCGCACAGGTGACACCCACGACGACGGCGGCGGCTCGCTGCGACAGCCCGAACTTTTCCTGCACTGCGACTGAGACGCCGACGACGAGCGAGACCAGGGAGGTGAATCCGGCGATCACCAGCGAACCGAAGAAGAGGGCACCGAAGACCGGGCTGCCGGGCATCTCGGAGATCACCGCGGGGAAGGTGACAAAGGAGGGGATCGGCCCGGTGAGTCCCTCCAATGCGTCGACCGTCACCTGCTGCTGATGGGCGAGGAAGCCCAATGCGGAGAACACGCCGATCCCGGCCAGCAACTCGAACGAGGAGTTGGCGAAGCCCACCACCAGACCGGAGCTGGTCATATTCGCCCGGCGCGGCTGGAACGACGCGTAGGCGATCATGATGCCGAAGGCGATGGACATGGAGAAGAAGATCTGGCTGTAGGCCGCGATCCACACGTTCAGATTGGTGAGTTCGCTCCAGTTAGGGGTGAAGAGCGCGTTCAGTCCCTCTGTGGCACCCGGCAGGGTCACCGCGCGGATCACCAGGGCGCCGAAGCCCAGCACCAGGAGCGGGATACCGATGACGTTGACTTTCTCCACGCCGCCGGCGATGCCCAGCGCCAGCACGACGATGATCGCGACCCATACCAGGGCCAGCGGCCAGGCGACTCCGGCGACGAGTTCACCCGAGACCCCGGGCTCGCCGACCTTCAGGTAATCCTTGAGGAAGAAGCTTTGGGTGTCGGTGCCCCATTTGTTGCCGAAGGAGAAGTAGAAGTAGCTCATCGCCCAGGCGATCACCGCCTCGTAGTACACGGAGATGACGAACAGCAGCATGGTCTGGAACCAGCCGAGAATCTCGGCTTTCTTCCACATCCGGCGTAGCGCCAGGGGCGCGGAGCCGCGGAATCGTTGCCCGATCGCGTAGTCGAGGAACAGAATCGGCAGGCCCGCGGTCAGTAACGCGATCAGGTACGGGATCAGAAAGGCGCCGCCGCCACTTTCGTACGCGACTCCAGGGAAGCGCCAGATGTTACCGAGCCCGACGGCCGGTCATGCGGGGGAATCTACCCTGTCCGCACCACGATCGATGTCCGGTTCGAGGTATATGACCTGGGTCTGCGGGACTGCCGCACGCACGCGCGCTTCGGCGGCGTCGATGGCCGCAGCGACCTCCAGGGCGGTAGCGCCCGGAGCGATCGCGATCTTGGCGGCAAGCATCAACTCGTCCGGACCGAGGTACTGCGTCTTCATATGGATGATCCGGTCGACGCCGCCGCCGGGGAGCGCGGCCTTCAGGGCGGCCTCCTCGTCAACCGTCGCACCCTCGCCGATCAGCAGACTCTTCATCTCGATCATCAGCAGCACGGCGATCAGGCCGAGCAGCACGCCGATGCACAGGGTCCCAATGCCGTCCCAGACGGCGTCACCGGTGGCCATGGTGAGCCCCACCCCGCCGAGGGCCAGCACCAGACCGATCAGGGCGCCGGCGTCCTCGAGTAGCACGACCGGCAGTTCCGGGGTGCGCGAGTTGCGGATGAAACTCCACCACGAGGCGTCTCCCTTGAGCGGCCGCGATTCTTTCTGGGCAGTGTAGAAGCTGTAGCTCTCCAGGACGATCGCCACCAACAGGATCACGACGGCCACCATCGGCGATTCCAGCCCGTGGTCGTGGGAGTGCGCGATCTTCTGGACGCCTTCGTAGAGCGCGAAGAGCGAGCCGAGCGAGAAGATCACCAGAGCGACGACGAACGAGTAAAAGTACCGCGATCGTCCGTACCCGAACGGGTGGAGTTGGTCGGCATCCTTGGCGGCCCGCTTCTGCCCGAGCAGCAGCAGGCCTTGGTTGGAGGTGTCGGCCACCGAGTGGACCCCCTCGGCCAGCATCGACGACGATCCGGTGATCGCGAAGCCGACGAACTTCGCTACAGCGATGCCCGCATTGGCACCCAACGCGGCGATGATCGCCTTCTTCGAGCCTTCTACCGACATCCAGTACTCCCTGTTTCTTCGGTGCTGTCCCAGCGGCGCATGCCGTTGCGTTGTCAGGGTAGTGCGCCGCGCACGGCCCGGGGGTGGCGGACCGGCCGACGCCGTCCGCCACCCCCGGGCGCAAAACGCGCACAATGCGCCAACCAGTCAGGTCGTGAAGGATCGGCCGACGCGCTGGTCGGTTTCGGCCATCCGGTTGCTGGCATTGGCCACCCCGGTGCCCAGCCCGTTCAGGCGGAGCCGAGCGTCGGAGAACAGCCGGTCCCACTGAAACTGCGCCTGGTGATACGCCGCCGCGCCACCGGAATCCCAGTGGGCAGCGATCGCCCCCACTTGCCGTTTGAGCTGACCGGACAGTTCCTCGAGCCGCC
>NZ_JBAQWU010000405.1:0-14874 GCF_049299075.1 Gordonia sp. (in: high G+C Gram-positive bacteria) | reverse complement strand
CGCACGGGCCATCAGTGCACTCACGCACTACGACCCGCGGGCGCAGCAGGCGTGTGTGTTGTGGTCGCTGGCGATCCGGCATGCGATCGTGCACGCGGAATTCGACCTGCGCGCCGGCCTGACGTATTTGGATGATGAAGCCACCGAGTACTGGACCGCGCGGATCGACGAAGCCGAGGCAGGGCCGCCGTCGCGCTTCAGCCCGAATGGATGGGTGGTGGCAGCGCTACAGGCGGCCTGGTCGGCGATTGTCGCCACGCCGGTGCCCGATGTAGATCCGTGTCGTCACCTGGGGGCGGCGCTCGACACCGCGATCGGTATCGGCGACGACACCGATACCGTCGCCGCCATCGCGGGCGCACTGCTCGGCGCCAGGTGGGGTGCGTCGAGTGTGCCGGCGCGATGGCGGCGAATCCTGCACGGCTACCCGGGAATCTCCGGTGAGGATCTTGTGCGGCTGGCGCAACGTGCCGTAGCGGGTACCTGATCTTCGTACCGGCTGACGCTGTGCCCTAGCTCAGGCCGGTCCGAACAGTTGATTCCGGACCGCGTTAGCCGATTTTGCCGTGCGACGTGGTGGAGAGGTGCCTTCGTTTGATTGGGGAAGATATCGTCGGCGAGTGCTCCGAGTCGCACAACGATGACGTCCTCCTGCCAGCCTGATTGCGCCCATGCGGCGCAGAATGAGTGGTCGCTGAGATTGCCGACGCGTCGGCTACCCGCTCTCGCGAGCAACGCACGGAAAGGGACGCGCGTGGGGGATGTCGCCGCGCAGGTAGTCGCGGCCCAGGCGGAGCGTCTCGACCTTCGACCAAGCATCGGCCAGCTGCGCCAGGTAGTGGGCGTCGAAGATCGCGGCGACCGCGGCCGGTTCGGTTGCGACCACCCCAAAAATCGGCGTCCGTTCGAGGGGGATCGGCGGCACGGCGGGCGGCTGCAGCGGCGCTCGCCGGTTGCCCTTGGGTGTTCGCGAGCTGCGATTGGCCGCGACGAGGATGTCGATCTCGTCGTGGAGCCGTTGGCGAGTGGCTTCGACGTCGACGATCCGGCATCTGACACCGTCGGGGACGGGTGCGTCATCGAGGACGTGGACCGGCTGCCCGTCCAGAATCGACCGTGCATCGGCTGCGTTGACGTTCACCCAGGCGCCGCAGAGTCGGCCCGGGCCGGCCTCGGGCCCGACGTTGACCGACCAGATCGCCTGATTGTCGTCCACCACACTGAGGATCTTGATGGCGACAGGCAGGTTGGAGGTGTGCATGTTCGTTCCCTTCTCGCTCGTCACCGGCGTAGCAGGGCGAGGCCGTCTTCTTCGCCGAGCACGGAGATCCCGTACTCGCGCGCCTTCTGCGTTTTGCGCGACTGCGAATAAGGATCGGCTGCAATCACCAGCGACGACTTCTTGGTGATGTTCTTGCCGACGAGGTAGCCGCGCGCCACGATCTCGGCCTCGAGGTGGCTGCGGTCGAGGGTCATTTCGCCAGTCAGAACGATGATCGCGCCGGGCGTCAGTGGCGGTATCGGGACGGCGGTAATCGTCGACGCATCCGACGGGACCGCCTGCGGGGTGAGGGCGCGAAGCAGCGAGTCGTCATCGATCCCGAGGAGTCGACCGACCTGGATCACGTCGGCGGCTTCGTCGTCGGTCAGCACGCCGTCAGCCCACACGTCACGGACGACGCCCTCGAAATGCCCGCGATGCAGAGAACCGAGCGTCATCGAATCCAGGCCGAGGCGTCGCGCGGTCTCGATGAGCGCGTCGACTTCGGCTGCGTCGAGCACGCGGTCGTCGAGGGCGTCGTTAAGCAACGCCGCATACTCGGCGGTGGCGGCGGGCCCGGGGATCGGCGCACCCAGGGCGCTCAAAACCTCGTCGACCGACCGTGACGCGGCCAGCCGGCCGGCGGCCGTAGGTGCGGGATGGTGCACACAGCAGACGTCCCCGCGGCGCTTGAGCGGCACCGTCACCGCACCGGGGTGGGGTGGCCAGGCGACGCGCTGGGCGAGTTCGAGGTGTTGCGCCCAGAGCGGGGATCCGGCCGACATCGTGACGAGCTGCCCGAACAGGTACGACGTCACCAACGCGTCACCGTACGCGCTGTGCGCCGGGCGACGCTCCTCGTGTGCGCGGGCGAAGACATCGTCGATGGAGATGCCGAGGTGGGCGGTCAACTCGTGCAGCTTGAAGCTGCTCGCCTGGGACGCCAAGAGGCGGCGGGCGACCGTCAACGTATCGACGACGACCACCTCGGGCAATACGAACCCCGCGCGTTCCAACTCGGCGGCGAGGAACCTCAGGTCGAAGGCGACGTTGTGGCCGACGATGACCCGGCCGTCGAGCAGATCGAGCAGTGTGGGGATCACTTGGTCGAAGGTGGGCGCGTCGAAGACATCGCGGGCAGTAACCCCGTGCACCGAGGTGGGGCCGACATCGCGCTTCGGATTCACCAGTGTTTCCAGGGAACCTTCGATCTGAAGGTCGGGCGTCAGAAAGACCGCGCCCACCTCCACGATCCGGTGCCCGTAGCCCGGGGCGAAGCCGGTGGTCTCGAAGTCGAGCACCGCGAATCCGCGGCTCATCGGACGATCTCGTTCGTGGTCATGCCGGGCACAGTATCGGCGATGCCCGACATGTGCGTCTTAGCCGGTGTCGGCTGTTCGGGGGAATTTTGGCAGTTCGAGGTCGGTCAGTTGCGGGCGACGAGATCGCTTCACCGCGTTGATGGCGCGTCGGGGAGTCGACGTCAGTGCAGAAAAGGTGTCAGTTCAGAAAAGGGGAGGCCAGCCACGACCAGTCCAGCCCGACCCAGCCGCCGAACAGCGCGAGTGCCCCGGTGAGCCAGAGGGTGAGTATGACGATCGCGCAGGTGGCGATGGCCAGGACTGTCTGGGCCAGCGGGCTGCCGTCGATGTGATCGGAGTACAGGCGGTTGAGGCGGTGCATGATCGCATGTCGCAGCAGGGCCGCCCACTCGAGCTCCTGCGACAAGATCAGCAGGCCGAGGAAGACGATGGCCCAGCCGGGCCCCGGATAGGGGATCGCGACGACGCCGATCGCCGTCACCAGAATGCCGACCGTGATCGTCACGTACCGCAGCACGATGCCGAACCGGTGGTTGTGTCTGAGGTGCTGGTATCGAGCGCCCAGTCGTGCGACGAATCCGCGAGCTTTGTCGGATTCAGGAGCCTCGGGGATGTCGTCGATGGGTGCGGCGGACATGCTCACGATTCTGCGTGAAATTCTGTCGTCGTGCAGCGGCGGGGTGCCCGGGCGATGTTCGACGACCCGCCGTCCACTAGGATTTCAGCGGTCCGGGCCGGTGCCCGGGCGAGGGGGCTATAGCTCAGTTGGTTAGAGCCGCGGACTCATAATCCGCTGGTCCCGGGTTCGAGCCCCGGTGGCCCCACCGTGACATTGTCGTCTGGCGGCATTATTGCCGTTCACCGATGTCGCTCGCGCGCCCCTAGCTGGGGGTAGAGGGCTTCGATGGGTCCGGAGAGGCCAGCTTTCACCTGGACAGAGAGATCGTCGGCGAGGACTTCAAACACTCCGGCAGCTACTCCGTCGTACGCCCTTCTGACAATCTCGATCGGATCGTTCTTAGGGACGTCGAGACCGGCGGTCATGGGCGTGTCGGTGTAGCCGAGGTGGAGGGCTGTGACGAGGGTGCCTTGATCGGCCAGGGCAGCCCGTTGCGTGTTGGTGGCAGACCAGAGTGCGGCTTTAGTGGCGCTGTAGCCATCGCCGACGCCGATCCAGGACAGCACCGACAGCACGTTGAGGAGTGCTCCGCCGCCGTTGGCGGCCAGGGCCGGCGCGAAAGCGCCAGCGACGGCGAGCGGTCCGAAGAAGTTCACGTCGAACAGTGCCCGCAAGGCCGGGTTGTCGTTCAACACGGTCGCACCATTGGCGCCACCAGCGTTGTTGACGAGAAGCGTTACGTCCGGAGCGGCCGCCGCTGCTGCAGCGATCGACGCGGAATCGGTGACATCGAGGGCGAGCGGGACGATGCGTGGGTCGCTCCACTCGCGTGGTGTGCGGGCGGTGGCATACACGGTGTGCGCGCCGCGGTCGAGGGCTTGTTGTACGAACTGTGTGCCGAGTCCGCCATTGGCTCCGGTCACGAGTACGGCGTCGAAGACCGCCATGTCAGATCCTTTCGAGGAGGGTTGCGTTGGTTTGGCCGCCGGCGCCCGCCATCACGCCTTTGCGATGGCCTCGCCGAGGAACGCGGGGTCGCGTGCCCGATCGGCGGCTCGGTGGCCTCGATGCGGCGGGTCAGGGTTCGATCGGCATGATCAGGCAGGTCGCGATCGCGTGGCCGATGACTCGGCCGGTTTTGTCGGTGATCTGTGCTTCGGCCGTGGCCGTGCGGCGCCCGATCGAGACGACGGTGCCTTCACAGGTCAGCAGTCCGCTGTCGATGGTGGCGGCGCGGGTGAACTTGATGGTCAGGTCCAGGGAGGTATAGGCCGTACCGGCCGACAGTTTGGTGTGCACGGCGCAGCCGAGGGCGGAATCGGCCAGGGTTGCCAGGACGCCGCCGTGGACGGTGCCGATGGGGTTGTAGTGCCATTCCTGCGGGGTGAGTTCGAAGACCGCGCGGCCGTCGGAAATATCGACCAGGGACATGCCGAGCGTGTTGTTAATGGGCGGCGGAGGAAAGGCGCCGTCGCCCAACTGCGTGAAGAAGTCGATACCGTCGAGCTCCCGGGCGGCGGAAGCGAAGACCTGCGGGTCGACCCATGAATAGGTCCGTTCGCGGACCGGCGAGGTGCTCTCAGATGTGGTGTGGGGGGCCATGATTGTCCTTCATATAGATCGCGTCGCTCACACGTCGGTGAGGGTGGGGTAGTCGGTGTAGCCGTGGCGGCCGCCCGTGTACAGCGTGGCGGGATCGAGTTCATTGAACGGCGCGCCTGCGCGGAGACGTTCGACGACGTCCGGGTTGGCCAGTGCCCACTGGCCGAGCGGGGCGATGTCGGCGAGACCTGTTTCGATGTCGTCGGCGATCTGTTCCCGGCGGCGTCCGTAGCGCACCACCAACAGGGCTGTGGGCCACAGTTCACGCAGCGTGCGAAGCAACTCGTCGTCGCCGGCGTGGTGGACGTGGAGGTAGGCCAGGTTCAGCGGTGCCAGCTCGCTGACCAGGTACGTGTACTGGGCGCGAATCGCCTCGGGGTCGCCTTCGTCGAGTCCGCCAAGCGGGAAGCCGGGGGAGAGACGAATGCCAGTGCGCTCGGGGCCGATGGCCCCGGCAACGGCGTGGGCGACCTCGATGACGAAGCGTGCGCGATTCTCGATGGAGCCGCCGTACTGATCGATACGCTGGTTGGCGTTCGGGGCGAGGAACTGGTGCAACAGGTAGCCGTTGGCGGCGTGGATCTCGACGCCATCGGCTCCGGCCTCGATCGCGGAGCGGGCGGCGTGCACGAACTCAGCAACGACCTCGCTGACCTCATCGGTGGCCAGCGCGCGCGGGGTGGATGCCTTCTGGATACCGGTCGGGGTGACGAAGTCCTGGTCCGACGCGATGGCCGATGGTGCGACCGGGACCCGGTGGTGCGGCGTGTTGTCCGAGTGTGATTGGCGACCGACGTGCATGAGCTGGATGAACAGGTATCCGCCAGCATGGTGGACTGCACTGGTGACGTCCCGCCACCCGGCAATATGGGCCGGCGTGTAGATCCCGGGTGTCCCGAGGTACCCCTGCCCGTCAGCCGAGGGTTGAGTGCCTTCGGTGATGAGCAAACCGAGCGAGGCGCGTTGGGCGTAGTACTCGGCGGCGAGTGCTGACGGGGTGCCGTCGCTGTCGGCGCGGTTGCGCGTCATCGGAGCCAGCGCGAGTCGATGTGGAAGCGACATCGCGCCGAGAGTGAATGGTTCCCACAGGGCAGGGCTGGTGGACATGGCGGGGTCCTTTCGTTGAGATTGTCGAGAGTCGCAGGTCAGTCGGAAAGGAACTCGAGGACCTCGGGCACGAAGACGTCGTGGTACTGGAAGACGCCGCCGTGACCGGAGTTCGGGTAGATCGTCACCTTGGCGTTGGGCAGACGCTTGGCCAGGTCCATGGAGTGTTCACTGGCCACCATGAGGTCGTTGTCGCCGTTGGCGACGAAGACGGGGACCGTGATGGTGGAGAGGTCGTCGGGTGCATGGAGACCGCCGCTGGTGATGGCGCGGAGTTGGGCGATGCGGGCCTGGTTGGAGATGGGCTTGTCACGGTCGGTGGTGCGCTCGGCGAGGCGGTCGAAGTAGTCGTTGGCGGCCTTCTTGCCCTCGGAAGTGCGCGGAAAGAACAGGAAGTGGCGGGCATCCTTGCGGGCCAGGGCGGCCTTGGCATAGGCGCCACCGACGATGAAGGGCATCTTCCAGATGCCGCCACCGCCGCGTGGTCCACTGCCGGCGATGACCATGCGGCGGACCAAGTCGGGGGCTTGCAGGGCAACCATCTGGGCCACGGCTCCGCCGACGGAGAAGCCGAACAGATCGACCTTCTCGTGTCCTAGCGCCCGAATGAAGGCGATCGCATCGGCTCCCATCTGATCGAGGTCTGCCGGTGTCACCGAGCCGGTTCCGCCGACCCCCTTGTTGTCGAAGGCGATGACGCGGTGCTGGGCGGCGATGCCGTCGATGACGCGCGGGTCCCAGTCGTCCAGTACGGCGGTGAAGTGGTGCAGGAACACCACGGGCACCTCGGATTCGGCGCCGAGTTCACGGTAGGAGTACCGGACGCCGTCGACGACGATGCTGCTGGTGGGGACGTCTTTCCAGGTGGTCATGAGATCTTCTTTCTGCTGGGGTTGTTGGTGCTGGGGTTGTTGGTGCTGGGGGAGTTGGTCGTCGGGGTGGGGTGTCCGCGTCGGTCCAGTCGGGCCAGGACGTCGAGGACGACGCGATCGGTCGTGAGTTTCTTGTCGAGGAGGAGCCCGACCCCGCCGCGTGCGGCGGAGATCACCGACCAGCGGGCGGGATGAACCACGCGCGGCTTTCGGCGTTCGAGTCCGTCGGCGATCGCCGTGGCCGCCGATTGGGGGGTGACGCGCTTCAGCATCGCCGTGGGAAGCGTGCCGAGCAGCTCGAGGACGACCGGGTCCTCGTCGACCCCGGTTTTGATCATGTCCGTGTCGACCAGGGAGAAGTATGCGGTGAGGACGGAGACTCCAGCGTCGGTGAGCTCGATCCGGAGGGCGCGACCGAGTTGTTCGACGGCGGCCTTGCTCATTGCATAGGGGATGGTTCCCATGCCGTTGATGAAGGCGAACACCGACGACATCAGCACGATCTGGCCGCGGTTGGCCATGACGTGTTCGAGCGCGGCATCCACGGTGTTGACGACCCCGGACACGTTGACGGCCAAAGTGGTCTCGATGTCTGACTCTGGCGTGGTGCGAAGGGTCGCGGCCTTCGGTAGGAGGCCGGCGTTGGCGATCACCACGTCCAGGCGACCGAAGCGATCCACGGTCGCGGCGACTGCGGCGGCGAGCTCATCGCGGCGGCGTACATCGGCAACGATCCCGAGCGCGTTGGACTCGTGTAGTCGTGCTGCGCGATCGGGCGTGTCTGCGGCGAGGTCGGCGATGGTGACTCGCGCCTTCCGGCGAAGCAACTCTTGCGCGGTGGCGCCGCCGATCCCGCCGTTGCCGCCAGTGATCAGGACGACCTTTCCGCTGAGGTCATAGGTGGCGGGACCGGAGAAGAGGCGCATCACAGACCCCGTCGCGTGCCGAAGGAGAATCGGCCGTTGCGGCGCACCATGGCTACCGTGGTGACGAGCGGGCCACGCTTGAGGTTCGGTTCCTCGTTCCGGCTCAGGCGGTGCAACTGGTCGGTGTTCCAACTGATGTTGAGCAGCCCGTCGAGCTGTTTGAGGTCGGCAACCTTCCCCAAGATTGGACGCAGCCCGTATCTGATCTCGTGGGCGGTCAGCTCCGTGTTCCGGTTGGTGAGGATTTCGCGTGCGGCTCCGGGGTTGGTGACGGTGGGGCGGGCGATTCCGACGAGGTCACAATCTCCGCTGGTCACTGCAGCTTCCATGCCGGCGTGAGTACGGAATCCTCCGGTGACTGCGATGGGCACGTCGCCCGCCATGTCCTTGACTGATGCGGCGTATTCAAGGAAGTACGCCTCGCGTGCGCGGGTGCTGGCCGCTTCCGAGCCTGACATCGCCGGAGACTCATAGCTTCCGCCGCTGATTTCGATCAGGTCGACGCCTTCGGCGACGAGGGCGGCGACCACATCGCGTGACTCACTCTCGCTGAAGCCGCCCTTCTGGAAGTCGGCGGAGTTGAGCTTGACGCTCACCGCGAACCCGGGGCTCACGGCGCTGCGGGTGCGGCGCACGATTTCGAGGAGGAACCGCATGCGCCGCTCCGGGGTGCCACCCCATTCATCGGTGCGCTGATTGACCAGCGGTGACAGGAACTGGGTGACGAGGTATCCGTGCGCGGCATGGATCTGAACGCCGTCGAATCCGGCGGCCTCGCAGACCGTCGCTGCGCGGGCGAAACGCTCGACGATGCTCTCGATCTCGTCGCCCGCCAGCGCCCGCGGTGTTGCTGCCCCGGGCATCGCCAGCGGCACAGCGCTGGGAGCCACAGGTGTGTGTCCGACGTGGAGCGGATTGGCCTGGCGGCCGGGGTGATTCAACTGGGCGAAGATCGGCGTGCCACCGTCGTGCGCGGCTTGGGACCATGCCGCCAAGGCGTCGTGGTCGCGGTCGTCCTCAATAACGACGTTGCCGGGCTCGCCGAGTTGGGTCCGATCGACGGCCACATTGCCGGTGATCAGCAGTCCGTAGCCCCCCTGTCGCCAGCGGCGGTAGAGATTGGCCATCTGCTCGTTCGGCGCATTATCGCTGCCGGCGAGAGCCTCACTCATCGCCGCTTTGACGATGCGGTTGGGCAGACGCAGCCCGCAGGGCAGGTCGAGTGGATCACTCAGGGACGTCGTCGGATTCGTCATGGTCACTCCAGATTGTCGATTGAAGTACGATCATAATATGATGATCGACATATAATCAAGAGACAGTGCACATGACGGAGGAATTTTTCGATGGCCAGGTATGCCGGTGACCACAAGGAAGCAACGCGGCGACGCATCGTCGAGTCCGCGGGGCGTCGTATCAAACAAGACGGCATCGACGGCGCCGGCATCGCGACGTTGATGGCTGACGCCGGACTGACCAACGGAGCCTTCTACGCGCACTTCTCTTCTAAGCAGAGCCTCGTCGCCGCCGTGGTCACGGACCAACTCGAAGCCCAAGCGGCGCGGATCGCGGAGCTTCCGCCAGGCCGCGACGGCCTCCTCGGCTTCATCGACTGGTATCTGTCGACGGACCACCGCAACGACGTCGCCAATGGGTGCCCATCAGCGGCGCTGCTCGACGAGATCGCACGCCAGGGCGACGAGGTCGGCGCGGCCTATGAGCGCGGTGTCGCCATCATCGCCGACGAGGTCGCCGACCGTTTGGCGCGGGATTGGTCCCTCGACGCCGGTGTTGCCCAGACGCGGGCCGTCGGACTGATGACTGTGCTCATCGCGAGCATGCAACTGGCTCGAGCCATGACCGATGCGGCGAAGGCCGAGCAGGTGCTGGTGGCCAGTCGCGACAACATTCGGGTGCTCCTTGCGGCTTGAGCGCAGCTGCGACCAAGCGCATGCCCGCACCCCTCATCTCAGAAAAGGAAAGCACGATGAAAGCATTCATAGTCACTGCATACGGTCCCGACGGGTTACATGCGGCCGATATCGCCGCGCCAACGGTCGGCGCCCACGACGTACTTATCGATGTGCGTGCCGCGAGCGTCAACCCGCTCGACAAGATGGTGCGCAACGGAGAGTTTAAGCAGTTGCTGGGATACAAGACCCCCTTCACGCTCGGCCACGATGTCGCCGGCGTGGTGACACAGGTCGGCCCGGCCGTCGCGGGATTCACGGTGGGCGACGAGGTCTACTCCCGCCCCCGCGATCTGCGTATCGGGACGTTCGCCGAGTCCATCGCCGTCGACGAGGCAGACGTGGCGCTCAAGCCCTCGACACTGTCGTTCGTCGAAGCCGCCGCCGTGCCCCTCGTCGCGTTGACGGCGTGGCAAGCGCTGGTCGACGTGGCCAAGGTCAAGCCCGGACAACGGGTGCTTGTGCACGCGGGCGCCGGCGGACTCGGATCCACGATGATCCAGGTGGCCAAACACCTCGGCGCCCACGTCGCCACCACCGCGAGCACCAAGAACCTCGACCGTGTTCGGCGGCTGGGCGCTGACGAGGTTGTTGACTACACGCGGCAGGACTTCTCTCAGGAGCTCAGCGGATACGACGTCGTCCTCGACTCGCTCGGCGGGAAGAACCTGGACAAGTCGCTGACCGTGCTCAAGCCCGGAGGCCTGGCCATCAGTGTGGTCGGCCCACCCGATCCCAATCTGGCCGCACAGATCGGCAAGCCCCTTCTGACACCGGTCCTGGCATTGATGAGTCGCAAAGTCCGCGGCCGGGCCAAGAAGCTTGGTGTGCGCTATGCGTTTCTCTTTATGCAGGCCAATGGGGAGCAGCTCACCCACCTGGCCAGCCTCTATGACAGCGGGGTCCTCAGGCCGGTGGTGGACCGGACGTTCGCTTTCGACGAGACCCTCGACGCCATCGCTTATGTCGAACAGGGTAGGGCGAACGGCAAGATCGTGATCACCCGCGCAGACCACGCCTGACCTGAACCGGCACAGTCTTGGACGGCACGATTCAACTCCGGCCCGAACGGTAGGTGGCCGGGGTGAAACCGAGGACGCTGCGGAAGTCGGCGTCCAGGTGAGCGTGGTCGGCGTAGCCGAGTTCGGCGGCGATCTGCGCGATCGGCAGCGCTGGATCGTCGCGCACCCGCTGCGCGGCCTCCTGCAGCCGATATCGCCGGATCACCGCCAGCGGTGGCAGCCCGATGTGCCGCTTGGCCAGCCGCTGCACGGTGCGGATCGAGACCGCGAGCCGCTCGGCGAGCTGCTCCACCCGGACGAGGTCGCGGTCGGTGGCGATCAACTCCTCCATGGTGTTGGCCAGTGAGCCAGCCTCGTCGGGGGTGGCCAAGTGCTCGCGGCCCCACGCGGCGAATGCGGCGACGGCATCGTCGATGGTCGAATCCTGCGCTGGATCCAGGGTTGAGCTGACGGCGAGATGCAGATCGGGGAAGTCGACGGTGATCTCGCTGTCGCGGAGCGCGCTAGGGCCGGGGGGTGACCCTTCGACAAGCTCAGGGAGCAACGGAGGCTCAGGGAGCGGGACAAGATCAGGGGGCGGGTTGGGCTGGGGGAGTGGGAACAGCGAGGCGAGTCCGGCGGGGCGCAGCGAGGCGCCCACCGCCCAGCCGCAGCCGGATAGGTTTCGGTAGGAGGCGCCGGTCGTCGGCCCGGCCCGGGTGACATCGGCCGGGTCGACGACGAGATTGGTGGCCGGGAACGGGAGTAGGTGCTGACGGGAGACCCGGCCGGGCGGCAGGTTCCAGCGCGGGATCCAGAACCAGCGGACGCGGTCGGCCAGATCGTCGGGTGCGGGCCGCCGCGTGAAGCGGGGGAGATCTTGCGGATAGAGGATGCCGCGGGGGTCGTCGTTCACGGTGCCTCCTCGCCAACTAGTCGCGAATCTACAAGCCGCGCGCCGTCGGCGGCTCGTACCGTCAGGTCATGACTGAGAACATGACATCACGACAGGGCGCGACCGGGCGATACACCACCGACGGCGTGCCACACGGCTCGACGAGCCTGACGCCGTTCCTCGCGGTGCCGCGCGCGGCGCAGGCCGTTGACTTCTACCGGAGCGCATTCGGGGCGCGCGTCGTCGACGTCACTGAGATCGGCGGAACGGTGGTACACGCCGAACTCGACTTCGGCCGCGGCCGCCTGCAAATCGGCGAACCGAGCCCCGACTACCATCTGGTGCCGCCGCCGACCGGCGATACCGCCTGCTATTCGATCGCCTTGTACTGCGCCGACGTCGACGGGCTCGTCCAGCGGGCCGTCAGGGCCGGTGCGACGATCCGGGAACCGCTGGCCGATTTCGTGTCCGGGGACCGCTACGCGTCCCTCCTCGATCCGTTCGGCATTCGCTGGTCGGTGATGTCGCGCATGGAGGACCTCTCCGAGGAAGAGAGCACCCGCCGCGTCGCTGACTGGGCAGCGACCCAATCGGCGACGAGCTCCTGAGCGGTTGGTCGGAGGTGGTTTCGACTCGCCTTCTCACTTCGTTCGGCGGCGGCTCAACCAGCAGAGCGGGTGCCGTCGGGCGAGGGTGGAGCGGCTCAACCGGCGGAGGGGATGCTGGCGGTCAACCGGCGAAGGGGGCCGGCGGGCAGGGGCTATCGGGTGGGAGTCTCGGCGGGGGTAGTGGGGGCGCCGGGGTCGGGGCGGAAGGCGGACGGGCCAGCGGTGTCGTCGACCATCTCCAGCAGTTGACCTTCGCCGAGCGACTCGGCGGTGATCTCGTCCTGGACAGAAGTTACTGACCCTGATCCCAGAGCGTCGGGCGCTTGCGCGACCGAATTACTGCGCCGACTCCGCGCAGAGTTGTGGTGCTGACGCGGCTTGACGGCGCGGAGCAAACCACACGGGCGCCGCAGCTCGGGCGGCGCTGGGTGAGTTGAACGTGGACTGAGACCCATGGTGTCGGCTGAGACCGAGACGATCAGCGCAGCGCCGGGGTAGCGGACTCGCCGGCTGTCTGATAGTTGCACTACCGCCACCAGACAGCCGGTACCCAGGCGAAGGCGGGCAACTGTCGGCGCCAGGCCGCTGCTTAGGTGCTGTCGTCCGGACGAATGAACGTACCGGTGGGCGCGGCATTGCATCGCGTCGTTGTCTGACCTCGCACGTAGGTTGACATCTGATTCATCGAAGAGAGGGAAGCATGCCGATACCACTGATAGTTGCGGCGGTCGTTGCCGCCGGAGTCGCTTCTGGCGGCGGCGGTCTTGCGCTGGGCGGCAAGGGTGCACGGGACATCAAGCGCGCCAAGAGTCGCATCGATGCTGCAGTCAATCGCTATGACAGACGCCGGAAGCTCACCGATGCCCGAATCGCGCGGGGCAATGAGCAACTCGCCGCATACGGCGAAGAGCAGGCGGTGGCGGTCGATCGCGTGATCAATCGGATGGTCGAATTCATGGTCCGGAACGAGAAGAAGGTCCGGGAGAACCAGTCCTTGTTGGTGGACGGGCTCGAGGCGCGAGCGGAGGAGATGGGCGCCGTGGCAGGCCCCGGGCTCAGTGAGGGACTGGGGATTCTGGGTGGCCTCGCTGGCGGCGCAGCAGCCGGAGCCGGAGCCGGAGCCGCGGCAGGAGCCATCGCTGGCGCCATAGGAACGGCTAGTACCGGCGCAGCAATCTCCGGTCTGTCGGGCGCTGCTGCCTCCAGCGCGACGATGGCATGGCTCGGCGGTGGAGCGCTTTCCGCGGGTGGGGGTGGTATAGCGGCCGGTGCTCTCGTCTTGAACTCGGTGATCGTCGGGCCTGCGTTGCTTGCCACCGGCTTCGCCGTGGGCAAGCAAGGAGCTAAGGCGACCACAAAAGCCGTGACTGCCGAGACAGAAGTCGAGGTGGCCATCGCCGAGTTGGACGTTTTTGACGGCGCACTCGAGGCGGTGCGTAAGCGGTGCGCCGAGCTGAGTGGGATCCTTGACGAACTGACGGTGCGCGGGGTCGAGGCACTCGATGTACTCGAGTCCGAACCATTCGAGCCGCAGCTTCATGCAGGTCGTTTCCAGAGGGCATTGATTCTTGCGAAATCAGTTCGCGATGTCGTGGACACGCCGATCGTTGGCGACGACGGCACACCGACCACGGCAAGCCAAACGATTGTCGCTCGGTTCAAAGGTGCGGCGGCCACCGAGACCAACGATTCGAGCCACCACGGCCCGATCAGCGTCATCGTGCCCACTGAACCAAAGGAAGCCGCACCGGTAGGCGCAGGCGAGGAGAGCAACAATGGCTGATGGCAAAGCACTGACCGGGGACATTCTGGGGGCAGTCGCCGGGGCGGCAGGGAAGGGCGGCGGAGTGGTTCCCGCGGCAGCTGGATTTCAGGCGCTGACGAACCTTGTCGCGGCCGCGCAGGACTGTGTCGTCACAATGGCGCAGGAGCAGACCAAGCAATCCCGGTTGGCGGCCTACCGGGACACCGAGGTGGCCAAAATCAGGGCCGCTGAGTCGGTATTGAAGAAGTACTTTGACGAGACTTTCGCCGAACGTCGGGCGAATATCGACGGGCTGTTCGAGCGGCTCGACCGGGCTCTCGAGGCGGGCGACTCGACGCAGGTCGGCCAGATGGTCACCGCGGTAGTGGATCTGGCGAAGAGTTCGCCGCTCAACGATCTTGGCGATCTGTCGCAGATCCGCGCGGCGCTTGACGATCCCGATCAGGTGTGGGACCTGTAGGGATGGGTGAGCCTCGACCCTTGCGGGGCACACCGGAGCCGCGCAGACTGGAGACGTAGCTCGTTGATCGGTCAGTGACCCGGGGAGAGCCATGCAGAAGATCGTGCCGAACATTTGGTGCAACGCAACGGCGGAGGAGGCGGCCCACTTCTATGCGGCGGTCCTCCCGAACACCACCGCCCGGGTGACCTCGCGATACCCCGACGAGGGCCTACTCGATTTCCAGAAAGACCTAGCCGGCGCGCCGCTGACCGCGGCGGTGGTGATCGACGGCTATCAGCTCGTGCTGATCAACGCCGGACCGGAATTCCCGCCTACCCCGGCGATCAGCCTGATGCTCACCTTTGATCCGGCCGCGGCTGCCACCCTGGACGCGGTCTGGGCGGGGCTGCTCGATGGCGGGGAGAGCCTGATGGATCTGGGGGAGTACCCGTTCAGTCCGCGGTACGGCTGGGTGCGCGACCGC
>NZ_JBAQWU010000404.1:0-3965 GCF_049299075.1 Gordonia sp. (in: high G+C Gram-positive bacteria) | reverse complement strand
ACGCTGATCAAGATTCTCAAGCCCGGCGGCATCACGCTGCTCGCCAAGATCGCCGGCCTCCTGCTCGCGTCTATCGCGGTGCAGCTGATCGCCACCTCGGTGACCGGATTCGTCCAAGCTGCGATGTGACTCGCGGCGTCGTCACCGAGATCGGGGATCGACTACCGTTGATCTGCGATGAGACAACCGACGCGTGCCCTGGCCGTATTGTTCGCGCTGCTGACTGCCGTCGCGGTGGTGACCGCCTGCGGTGACGAGCCCGCGCCCCCACTGTTGATCGGTTCGGCCGACCGGGCAGACCTGCGGGCGGCGGCAGCGGTTTACGCTGTCGCGCTGACTCGAGCGGGGATCCCGGCGACGACCGAAGGAGGGCTCGTCGGCCCCGATTCGGAACTCGTGGCCGCAACCGCGGCCGGCGAACTGGAGCTGTTCCCCGCATACACCGGCCAGCTGCTGTCCCAACTGACCGCGGAGCCGGCCGCTTACGGGGCCGAAGAACTGCAGATCGAGGTGTCCCGGTCGTTGCCGCAGGGTGTGGCGATCGGCGACCCGACCGGCGTGAGTGACCGTCCGCAGCTGCTGATGGCTGCCCAGGTACGGGAACGCTTCGGTGTCGACGCGGTGAGTCTCTGCGGCCGATTGCCCGCCGGGATGCCGTTGGTGACGGTCGACGGGCCGCCTGCGGCGATCGTCGAGGCCTTCGCCTCGTGTCACTCGGGTGCGGTGCAGCGGGTGAGTAGTCCGCGCGAGGTAGTCGACCGGGTGGCCGACGGCCAGGCTCTCGGGGTGCTCTCGGCACTGCAGATCGCCGCCCTCGGTGATCTCGGCGACGTTCGTACCGTGCCGTCCGACGGCCCGCCACGGGCGCAGGACCTGGTGCCGGTGTATCGGAGCGCAGCCCTCGACCGGGCGGCCCTCAAACAGCTCAGCCGGGTGGCCGGTGAGCTGACCACCGCAGATTTGGCCAGGTTAGCGGCTCGTGTGGAGCGCGGCGAGGATCCGAGTGCGGTGGCCGCCGACTGGCTGGCTGGCGCAGTGGCCTGACCGGAGACGAACTTTCAGGTGCGGGAGAGCACCCAGCCGGTGATGCGGGCGGTGATGCCCTGATAGTACGAGCCCACCAGGCGCACGCCGAGGTCGATCAGCTTCGCGTCGGCGCCGACCAAGACGCGGGCGTGTTCCTTCTCCACGGCCCGCAGAATGATGTCGGCGGCCTTCGAGGCCGAGGTGCGTGCGAGGTATTTGTCGAAGAATTCGGCGGTGGCCTGCTGGTCATGGTCGCCGGAGGTAGTCGAGTTGCGGGCGACGGCGGTTTTGATGCCGCCGGGGTGCACACAGGTGACCGCCACCTGGTGATCGGAGATCAGCATCTCCTGGCGGAGCGCTTCGGTGAATCCGCGGACGGCAAACTTTGCCGAATTGTATGCAGCCTGTCCCGGCTCGGACAGCAGGCCGAAGAGCGACGAGATGTTGACGATGGCGCCGTCGCCCGAAGCGATGATGTGCGGCAGGAACGCTTTGGTGCCGTTGACGACGCCCCAATAGTCGACGTCCATGATCCGCTCGATGTCTTTGAATTCCATCGTCTCGACTTCGCCGTGGTGGGCGATACCGGCGTTGTTGATGATGGCGTGCACGGTGCCGAAGTGCGCAGCGACGGTGTCGGCGTAGTCGAGAAAGGCCTCGCGCTCAGCGACGTTCAGCAGTTGCGTGTGGACCTCGGCGCCGGTCTGTTTGACGAGTTGTTCGGTGGTGGCCAGACCCGCCGGATCGACGTCGGAGATGGCGACCCGGGCGCCGCGCTGCGCGAGCTTCACCGAGAGTTCGCGGCCCATACCCGATCCGGCGCCAGTGATGACGACGACCTTGTCGCGGAAAACCTTCATGTGTGTGTCTCTCTCTTCAGACGTGCGGCAGGCTTGCGGCTTGCGGCTGGTGGCGGTGTCAGGCGCTGGCGATGACGGCGTCGGAAATCGCGGTGGCTTCCGCTGCTGGCAGCGTACCGGTGGTGACGGCGTATGCCGCGATGTCGAAGCGTCGGGTCGCGTTGCGGAAATTGAAGGTGAAACCCGGCCAGAGGGCGGTGATATTGCCATGTTCATCCTGGTACCAGGAGGCGCAGCCGCCGTTGACCCAGACGGAGTTCTTCAGCTTCTTCTGCAGGGCGGCGGAGTAGCGTTCCTGCGCGTCCTTCGTCACCTCGGTGCGGGTGATGCCGGCTTTGCGGGTCTTGCGGAGGTAGTCGAGAAGGTAGTTCAGCTGCGACTCGATCATGTACACCATCGAGGTGTGGCCGAGGCCGGTCGACGGGCCGATGAGCAGCGCCATATTGGGGAAGCCGTGGATAAAAGTGCCCTTGTAGCCCTTCATGCCGCCGGCGCTCCAGGTGTCAGCCAGGCTCGTGCCACCGACGCCGTGGATGGTGTCGAAGACCGGCGAGTCGGTGACGTGGAAACCGGTGGCGACGACGATCGCGTCGACAGGATGCTCGGTGCCGTCGGCGGTGATGACAGCGTTGGACGTGATTCTTGCGATGCGGTCGGTCACCAGATCGACGTTGTCGCGGGCCAGGGTGGGATACCACTCGTTGGACTTGAGGATGCGTTTGCATCCCACCGCGAAGGTCGGGGTCACTTGCTCGCGCAGCCCCCGATCGCGGATGCCCCGGAAGATGTTGGCGCGGCACAGTGCCTCGACCGGCTTGAGCGCGGTGGGGGCGTAGGTCATGCCGGCGGCGACGGACTCGTTGGCGGTGTAAATGGTGCCGCGAATCAGGTTCTGCAACCCTGGGATGTTCTTGAAGGCCCAGTTTTCGACCGGCAGGTAGGGGCGTTCGGTACGCGGGATAATCCAGGGCGCGGTGCGCTGGTAGACGTCCAGGTGGCCGACCGTCTTGGCGAGTTGCGGCACGATCTGAATGGCCGAGGCGCCGGTGCCGATCACCGCGACGCGTTTACCGGTGAAGTCGTAGTCGTTATCCCAGCGGGCCGAGTGCACCAGTTGGCCGTCGAACGACTCGATGCCGTCGATGTCCGGGAGGTTCGGCTCGCACAGCGGACCGACGGCGCCGACCAGGACGCGGGCGCGGACCTGGTCCACGTCGCCGTCGCCGGTGATGTCCAAGAGCCACGTCTCGGTGGCCTCGTCCCAGGTGGCCTTGGTGACCTCGGTGTGGAACCAAGTATTCGCGGCGATGTCGTGTGCGGCGGCGACGTCGTTGATGTAGCGGTGGATCTCCGGCTGGTGCGAGTAGGAGCGGGTCCAGTCCGGGTTCTGCGCGAACGAGTAGGAGTACAGGTGCGACGGCACATCGCACGCGGCGCCGGGGTAGGTGTTGTCGCGCCAGGTCCCGCCGAAGTCGGCGCCACGGTCCAGGATCAGGTAGTCGGTGAAGTCGTCCTGGGCCAGGCGGATGGCGGCACCGAGTCCGGAGAAGCCCGCGCCGACGATCGCGATCTCTACATCGTGTGTTGTCATGATGGCCACGATAGGGCGTGTGCTGACGCTAGGTCAATAGTTATTGAGCGCAAGTCAATAATTTGTTGAATCAGAGTCAATAGTCCCCTAGTGTGGACGCCATGACGGTGGCCGACGAATCTGCAGGTAAAGCCTCGCTGCGCCGTAGGCGGATGGGACCGCAGGAGCGGCGCAGGCAGTTGCTCGATCTCGGGCAGGAGTTGGCGGCCGAACGTTCGCTGGAGAACGTCACGATTGAGGCGGTCGCCGAGCGGGCGGGGGTCTCCCGCGGGCTGATCTTCCACTATTTCGACTCCAAGCAGGACTTTCATCTGGCGCTAGTGCAGGAACAGGCCGAGGTGATGCTGGCCCGCACTATGCCGCCGGCGGACATCGCCGACCCCCTGGAGCTCCTCAGTCGGGCGATAGACGCCTATATCGACTACGTCGAGCAGAACCAAGCGCACTACATTGGGGTGCTGCGCGGCACCCTCAGCGTCGACCCGGCG
>NZ_JBAQWU010000403.1:0-1898 GCF_049299075.1 Gordonia sp. (in: high G+C Gram-positive bacteria) | reverse complement strand
GTTCCGGAGCTGGAGCTGGTCGGCCTGGAGATCGATCCGGACCGCATCGCCGAGCCGAGCGAGGGCGTCCGGTTTGCGCTCGGTGGTTTCGAGCTGGCCGGCCTGCGGCCGCAGTTGGTGCGTGCCTTCAATGTCTTGCGCCAATACGACGAGGCCGAGGTCGCGTCGGCCTGGCAGCAGATCTGCGGGAACCTGGCGCCGGGCGGCTATCTCGTGGAGGGCACGTGCGATGAGATTGGGCGACGATCCTGCTGGGTGCTGCTCGACGCCGACGGCCCAATAGAGTTGACGTTGGCCTGGGCGCCCGATCACACCGACCGGCCCTCCGAGCTCGCGCCCCGCCTGCCCAAGGCGCTGATTCACCGCAATATTCCGGGCGAGCCGGTGCACGATCTGCTGCTCGCCGCCGACCGCTGCTGGGATCGTGCTGCCGGCCATGAGCCTTTCGGGCCACGGATGCGGTGGCGGCGTGCGCGCGACTTGCTGTGTGCGGAGGGCTGGCCGGTACAGCTGCGGCGCGGCCGCAGCGTCGACAATGTCTTGACCGTCCCGTGGTCGACGGTGGCGCCGCGCAGGTGACCCGGGGCAGATCTGCTTCTGCGGGGCGGCCGACCGGGCAATTACGATGGCGCACATGCGAATCGCACTGGCGCAATGCAATTCCGGCACCGACCCGGATGCGAACCTGGCGCTGCTCACCGAACTGACCGGCGAAGCGGCGCGACAGGGTGCGGAGCTGGTCGTCTTCGGTGAGGCGATGATGTGCCGATTCGGGGTTCCGCTCGGTCCCGTCGCGGAGCCACTGGACGGGCCGTGGGCGCGCGGCGTGGACGCGGTGGCGCAACAGACCGGCGTGGCGGTGATCGCCGGGATGTTCACTCCGTCCGACGACGGCCGGGTGCACAACACCCTGGTCATCGCGGTGCCTGGCCGACCGCTCGCCTCGTACGACAAGATCCACCTGTACGACGCCTTCGGCTTTGCCGAATCGCGCACCGTGGCACCGGGCAGCGAGCCGACCGTGGTGGAGATCGCCGGACATCGCGTCGGCGTCGCCACCTGCTACGACATTCGGTTCCCGGCACTGTTCACTGAACTCGCGCGGCGCGGCGCGGAGCTGATCGCGGTACCCGCCTCGTGGGGCTCGGGGCCGGGAAAAGTGGCGCAGTGGCAGCTGCTGGCCAGTGCCCGCGCGCTGGACAGCGCGACCTTCCTGGTCGCCGTCGACCAGGCGCTTCCCGACGGCGCGGACCTCGGTGCCCACTCGGCGCCGACCGGGGTCGGCCACAGTCGAATCTCAGATCCGTTCGGTAGCGTTATCGCCGAATACGGTCCAGGGCGTCACCTCGGCGTCCACGACCTCGACCTGTCTGCGGTCGGGCATGCGCGAGCCGCGTCGGCGGTGCTGGAGAACCAGCGCGAGATTCCCCGATCCGGTCCGAACCTATAGCGGGGGATCACATGAGCGATGAGAAGAAGCCCGACGTCGAGCCCGTCGAGGATTCCGGTACGACGCCCGTGGCTCCCGAGGCGACGGCAACTCCCGAGGCGACCGTGATCTCTAGCTCGGCGCTGGCCGACTCGTCGACGGTGCTCGCTGAGTCGGCAGCAGTGTCGCCTGGTAGCACTGCTGCTGCTGGTTCGGCGACTGCCGCGGCCCACGCCGACGACGATGCCCCGACGGCCCGTGCAGTGTTCGCTGAACCGACCACCGACGAGCTGAACGTGCAACACGGTACCCCGGTACCGACCGCGCCGATTTCCGGTGATGCGCCGACCAACCCGCACACCAAAGTACTGCCCGGCGACGTGTTCGAGCCGTTCAGTGAGCCTGCGCTGGCGGGTGTGGCGCTCGGTGCTGATCCGGCGGCGGCCCCGGCCAGCCTGCCGTCCGGGGT
>NZ_JBAQWU010000402.1:0-11619 GCF_049299075.1 Gordonia sp. (in: high G+C Gram-positive bacteria) | reverse complement strand
TTGCCGCCGTCGGTGGCACCATCGCGATCGCTGGTGATCACCGCTGGCTTGGCGCCGGAATTGGTGTAGCCGGGGGCCTCATCCAGGCACGAGATGAACTTCGCGGCGATGGTGGCGATGGGACCAGTGAAGTCGGCGGGCAGGGTGCCGACGACGATCTGCGCTTGCCAGTTCTCCCCCGCCGGCCGCGCGACTGAGATCGCGTCGCCCGCAGTCAGATACGGCCACAGCGAACCGCTGTCTGGACGCCAGCCGGTCGGCAGTTCCGCCGCCGGAATGCGGATGACACCACCAGCCTCTAAGTTCGCGCTGGATCCTCGAGTGATCACCACCCCGTTCTCACAGCCAACCGGCACGCCACCGGCCACCTGCGGAGTGGCACTGGTCGTGGTGGTGGTCGACCTCGCGCTGCCGCGCGCGCTCGTCGTCGGGCGCGAGTCCGCGGTGTTTTCGCTGTCGCCGGCCCACGGCTGGGCGATGAGCAGTCCGGCGACCACCGCGATCACCGCCGCGAGTCCACCACCGAGGATCCACGGCATTTTCGACTTCTGCTGCGGTGCGGACTGCACGCCGTAGGGTTGCTGCCCGTACTGTCCCGGCTGCCCATGCGGCGCCTGCTGTCCGTAGGCGGCTTGCTGTCCGTACGGTGCCTGCTGTCCGTACGGGGCCTGCGGACTGAATTCAGGCTGCGGACTGGTCGGGTTCGACGGACCGCCGAACGCGGTCGCCTGCGGGGTCTGGTCCGGCGCCTGGGCCTGGGCCTGCGGAGGGATCTGCGGCATCTCGGTCGGGGCCGCGGGCTCGGTGGGGAGGATCTCGGTGGCTACATGCTTCCCCTGTTCCGCCGACGTCATGGCGACCGTGGCTGCCGAACCGGCGGCCCCCGTCCCGGTCGCGGTCAGTGCCGTCGTCAGCGCTGCAGCGAACCGGCCGCACGAGTCGTAGCGCTGTGCCGCCGGACGACGCACTTTGGCGAGTACGTCGTCAACATCGCCGGACAGTTGCGGGCGCATGGTGGTAACGCGCTGGCCGATGTCCTCGCCGCCGGTCAGCAAGAAGGTCACCAGTTCGCCCAAACCGGCCTGATCGGCGCGGGCATCGCCGCCAGCCACGGGCAGCCCGAACCCGGACACCCGATAGCGTTGGCCTTCGGGCCCCTCGGTGACGATCACGTCGGCGGCGCTGATCGGTCCGCGCAGCAATCCCCGGGAATGTGCCTGGTCGAGAGCGCCGGCCACCGCAGTCACTGCGGCGGCCGCCTCGTCGGTATTCAACGGCCCGGTCTGGACCACCACCGATTGCAGGGTCGGCCCGCCGACCCGCTCGCTGGCGATCCACAGCCGTCCGCCCTCCTCGCCGTAGCCGCGCACGGCAACTACCGCCGGGTCGTCGAGTGTCGTGGCAGCGGCCGCCATAGCAAAGAACGCCTGCCGGTAGTGCGGGTCTTTCCCACTCGCTTCGGGCAGCAGGAGGAGGGTGTCCTCGCTCGGTTGTCCCGGGGCTTGAACCAGATAGGTTTCTCCGGCGGCATCGGCTCCGAGCCGACCGACAACGCGCAGACCTGCAAAGAGTTGACCAGCATTCAGCATGGCAAAACCTTACGACACCAATCTGGTCCGCGCCGCCCCTCACCGCGCCTACTGTTGAACAACAGGTCCACTGCTCGCGGTGGCGGGGGTTCAGCGAAGGGCGATATGCAGACCATCAACACCGTCACCGGTCCGATACCGGTCGCGGACCTGGGAAGGGTGCTCCCACACGAACACGTCTTCATTCTCAATGAGGACTACCGGCTCAACTTTCTTCCCGAGTGGGACGAAGATGCGCACGTGGCGCACGCGGTCGATCTACTGCGTCGGGTGAAGGCCAGCGGTATCGACACCCTGCTCGACGTCTCGGTGGCCGGCATGGGCCGCAACGTCGAACGCGTTCGGCGTGTCGCCGAGCATACCGATCTGAACGTACTGGTCACCACCGGCTACTTCACGTACCACGACCTGCCGCTGCAATTGCACTACACCGGGCCCGGGCTCGGCTTTGACGTACCTGATCCGATGACCGCGACCTTTGTCCGTGACCTCACCGAAGGCATCGGTCACACGGGGATCAAGGCGGCCGCGCTGATGTGCGCCATCGAGGCCGAAGGTTTGTCGACCGGTGTCGAGCGAATCATGCGTGCCGTTGGGCAGGCTGCAGTGTTGACCGGCGCGCCAGTCATCGTCCACACCAATCCGCACACGGAGTCCGGACTGGTGGCCCAGCGTGTGCTGAGCGAAGAAGGCGTCGACCTGACCCGCGTCATGCTCGCCCACTCGGGCGACACCGGCAATCTTGACTACCTCCGACATCTCGCCGATGCCGGTTCGATCCTCGGTATGGATCGCTTCGGTGTTGACGTGCTACTCCCCCACGAGGTGCGCATTGCGACGGTGCACGCCCTCCTTGAGGCCGGTTACGCCGACCGGATGGTTTTATCGCAGAGTGCGTATGCGTTCAGCGACTGGTTCGACGACGCGAAGAAGCAGGAGGTCGCCCCCGATTGGACCTACTTCAATCTGGTTGACCGGGTGATTCCCGCGCTCACCGCACTCGGCGTCAGCGCGGCGGACCTGACCACAATGATGGTCGACGTTCCCCGGCGATGGCTCACCGGTGAGACCACCGATAGCGGCACGGCGGACTCGGGCCCGGGACTTGCGCCCCTATTTTCAGTTAAGTCTGGATCTAGTCCAGAAAAGCAGGCATGATGAGCTCATGGCCACTTCGTCCGGAGACACTGCGACGCTGATCGCGGCGATCCGCGAGACCGGTCTCCGGGTGACCAAACCCCGGCTGGCCGTGTACGCGGCGGTGCATGCCCAGCCGCACACGGTCACCGAAGATGTGCTGGCGGCGGTACGCGCTGATCTCCCCGACGTCTCCCGCCAGGCGGTGTACGACGTGCTGCGCGCCCTCACCGGCGCCGGCCTGGTCCGCCGCATCCAGCCGTCCGGGCATGTCGCCCGCTACGAGACCCGCATCGCCGACAACCACCACCACCTCGTCTGCCGCGGATGCGGCCAGATCCGCGACGTCGATTGCGCGGTCGGCGAGGCCCCCTGCCTGCAGGCGGAACAGACCTACGGCTTTGCGATCGATGAAGCCGAAGTCGTGTACTGGGGCGTCTGCCCCGAGTGCGCCACCCGAGATTCACGCCCAGTTTCACCCCAGCCGCATCGAGAGGATTCACCACTATGACCGACGATCAACCTTTGGCCGAATTGGACGACAGCGCGGCAGGCTGCCCCGTGATCGGCGGCCTCAAGCCGCCAGCCGAGGGCGGTGGCAACCGTGACTGGTGGCCTAACCAGCTCAACCTAAAGCTCCTGGCCGAGAACCCGGCCGAGGGCGACCCCTACCCCGCGGACTTCGATTACGGCACAGCCTTCGAGAGCATCGACCTGAACGAACTGAAGGCCGATCTGTCCGCCGTCATGCGCGACTCGAAGGCATGGTGGCCAGCTGACTACGGCAACTACGGTCCGTTCTTCGTCCGGATGGCGTGGCACGCCGCGGGTACCTACCGGATTGCCGACGGCCGCGGCGGCTCCGGTCATGGGATGCAGCGTTTCGCGCCGCTGAACTCGTGGCCCGACAATGCCGGCCTGGACAAAGCCCGCCGCCTGCTGTGGCCGATCAAGAAGAAGTATGGTGCCACGCTGTCCTGGGGTGACCTGTTGATCTTCGCCGGTACCTACGCTATGGAAGACATGGGCATGAAGGTCTTCGGCTTCGGCGGCGGCCGCACCGAGAAGTGGGAGCCCGAGGAGGTGTACTGGGGTCCGGAGACCGAATGGCTCGGCGACAACCGTTACACCGGCGAGCGCGATCTGGACAACCCGCTCGCGGCCGTTCAGATGGGCCTCATCTACGTGAACCCGGAGGGCCCCAACGGCAACCCGGATCCGCTGGAATCGGCCAAAGACATCCGGGAAACCTTTGCCCGCATGGCTATGAACGACGAGGAGACCCTGGCCCTGATCGCCGGTGGTCACACCTTCGGAAAGACGCACGGCAACGGCCCGGCGGACATCCTCGGCCCGGAGCCCGAGGGCGCCCCGCTCGAGGATATGGGTCTGGGCTGGAAGAACCCGACCCGCACCGGTGTCGGCGTCGACGCCGTCAGCTCGGGCTTGGAGGGCGCGTGGAACAGCACGCCGGTCACCTGGGACAACAACTTCTTCTGGACCCTCTTCGGTTACGAGTGGGAGCTCGGCACGAGCCCGGCCGGCGCCCAGCAGTGGCACCCGAAGGACGGCGCTGGCTCGACCAGCGTCCCGGACGCCGGTGATCCGTCAAAGAAGCATCAGCCCATGATGCTCACCACCGACCTGGCACTGCGTTTCGATCCGATCTACGAGCCGATCGCCCGCAAGTTCCTGGAAAACCCCCGAGCCTTCGAGGACGCCTATGCGCGCGCCTGGTTCAAGCTGACCCACCGCGACATGGGTCCGCGGTCGCGTTACCGCGGCGCGCTGGTCCCCGACGAGGTGCTGGTCTGGCAGGATCCGGTGCCGCCGGTTGACCACGAGCTGATCAACGCCGGCGACATTGCGGCGCTGAAGAAGAAAATCCTGGAGTCGGGTCTGTCGGTCGGCCAGCTAATCAAGGCGGCCTGGGCCAGTGCAGCGTCATTCCGTGGCAGCGATAAGCGCGGCGGCGCCAACGGCGGCCGCGTCCGACTGGAGCCGCAACGCGACTGGGCCGTCAACGAGCCGGCCGAGCTGGCCACGACTATCGAGGCTCTTGAGGGCATTGTCACCGAGTGGAACAACTCGACCGAGGGCATTTTTGGCCACATCAAACGCGGTGACCGCAAAGTCTCCTTCGCCGATGTGATCGTGCTCGGCGGTGCAGCAGCCATCGAAAAGGCGGCCAAGAACGCCGGCGTCGAGGTGACCGTTCCGTTCACTCCGGGCCGCACCGACGCCACCCAGGAGCTAACCGACGTCGACTCGTTCGAGGCCATGGAGCCCCGCTGGGACGGTTTCCGCAACTACGTGGTGGCCGACACGCAGGTACCGGCGGAGTACCTGCTGGTCGACCGCGCACAGTTGCTCACCTTGACCGCCCCGGAGATGACTGCCCTGGTCGGCGGTCTGCGCGTCCTTGGCGCCAACCACGGCGGCAGCTCCGACGGCGTGTTCACTGATCGCACCGAGACACTGTCGACCGACTTCTTCGTCAACCTGCTCGACATGGACATCGAGTGGAAGCCCCAGGGCGACGGCTACGTCGGTGTCGACCGGGCCACCGGCGAGCAGAAATGGACTGGCAGCCGTGTGGATCTGGTCTTCGGCGCCAACGCGCAGTTGCGCGCCTTGGCCGAGGTCTACGGCGCCAACGACGGCGGCAGCAAGTTTGTCGACGACTTCATCGCTGCGTGGCACAAGGTGATGGACGCCGACCGCTTCGAACTCCGGCGTTGATCGCCGGCAGGTAGCTCCCGCGGAGAAACTTTGGTGCTCTGACCGACATCACGTGTCGCTCCGAGCACCAAAGTTTTTCATGTCAGGATGTGAGGCATGAAACTTGGTCTGCAGCTTGGCTACTGGGGCGCGCAGCCCCCGCACAACCATGCGGAACTGGTCGACGCCGCCGAAACCTTCGGCTTCGATGCGATCTTCACCGCCGAGGCATGGGGCAGCGATGCCTATACACCGTTGGCGTGGTGGGGCAGCAGGACTGAACGCCTACGGCTTGGCACCTCGGTGCTCCAGATGTCGGCACGGACGCCGACCGCATGCGCGATGGCCGCACTGACCCTCGACCACCTGTCGCGCGGTCGGCACATCGTCGGCCTGGGAGTGTCCGGTCCGCAGGTCGTCGAGGGCTGGTACGGCCAGCCCTTCGCCAGACCGCTGGCCCGCACCCGCGAGTACGTCGACATCATGCGTCAGGTGTGGTCCCGCCAGGCCCCAGTGCGCAGCGACGGCCCGCACTACCCTCTTCCGTACGACGGCGCGGGCGCCAGCGGCCTCGGTAAATCACTCAAGCCGATCGTGCATCCTTTGCGCGCGGATATTCCGGTCTACCTCGGCGCGGAGGGCCCGAAGAACATTGCCCTGGCCGCCGAGATCGCCGATGGCTGGCTGCCGCTGTTCTACACGCCGCGGATGGCCGACGAGTACAACGCGTGGCTCGACGAAGGCTTCGCCCGCCCCGGCGCCCGGCATACGCGCGAGACCTTCGAGATCTGTGCAACCGCGCAGATCGTGGTCACCGATGATCCGGCCGCTGCCTACGCCGCCATCAAACCGTTCGTGGCCCTCTACATGGGCGGCATGGGCAGCGAGGACACCAACTTTCATGCCGAGGTATATCGCCGCATGGGTCACGGAGAGGTCGTTGACGAGGTCACGGCACTCTTCCGCGCCGGCCGCAAAGCCGACGCCGCCGCGGTGATCCCGGACGCGGTGGTCGACGATGCCGCGATCATCGGCGACGACGCCCACATCCGGGCGGAGATCAGTCGCTGGGAAGCCGCTGGGGTGACCACCATGCTGGTCTCCCCCGGCTCGGTCGCCGAAATCGAACAGCTCGCGAAGCTGGCGCTGTGACCACCCGAACGCGGGCGCTGGCTGCCCTACTCGCCGTCACGGCCCTGGTCCTGTCCGGCTGCGGCAGCACCGTATCGGACGACGGCGGCCGCCAGCGCGAGTGCGTCACCGACTATGACGCGAACAAGGACTACTTTCCAGACAAGGCGTCCATCGACTACGCGAAGAATCTCCGCCTCGACTACCACCTCAACTGGGTGGACATCACGGTCGAGCAACCGTTCCCGGGCGGCACAGCCGACCGCTACGCACTCGTCCGGTGCGGCACTCCCGCACCGTCACTGGACGATCGAGTCCAAGTAATCGAGGTCCCGGTACGGACCGTCTACTCCGGATCTACGACCCAGCTGCCGTGGTTCACCGAGCTCGGTGTGCTCGACACCCTCACCGGTGCGGCCAACACGTCAATGATCTCCAATGAGCAGGTGCGCGCCCGCGTCAGCACCGGCAAGGTCGCCGAATACGCTAATGGCGCGACGATCGACGTCGAGCGCGTGATGGCCGCCCACCCAGATGTCCTGCTGACCGACGGCACCGAAAATGCCGCCTACCCGGCGCTACGCCGCGCCGGGATCCCGGTGGTCGCCGTCGCCGATTGGTTGGAAGCCGATCCGCTGGCCATCGCCGAATGGATCAAGCTCCTCGGTGTCCTCACCGACACCAGCAAGAAGTCGCAGACAGTTTTCGACGGCATCGCCTCCCGCTACAACGAGCTTGCCGCCAAGACCCGCGGCCTGCCACCCACCGAGATTCTCTACGGCGCCGACTTCCAGGGCACCTGGTCAGTCCCCGGCGAGGCCAGCTCGTCGGGCCGACTGATCCGCGACGCCGGCGGCACCTGGCCGTGGGCGGCAAGCCCGGGCAACGCAGTGCAGCTCAGCTTCGAAGACGTCGTCGACCGCGCCCGGAGCATTCCGATTTGGTTGGTGGCCGACAACCAGTGGAAGACGATCGCCGAGGTTCTCCGGGTCGATCCGCGCTATCGCAGCCTCGCCGCAGTGAATTCTGGCCAGGTGTGGAACGCGAACCTTGCAATGGGTCCCACCGGCGGCAACGACTTCTACGAACTCGGCAGTTCCCGCCCCGACCTGGTGCTCGCCGACACTGTGGCGATCCTGCACCCCGCGCTGCTCCCCAATCACACGTTCGTCTTCTACCGGGAACTGACTCGGTGACCCCTGCCGCAACCGGCGCGGACACCCGCATCCGGCGACTCAGGCTCGTTTTCGCCGGGCTCGTTCTTCTCCTCGCCGGGTCGATACTGCTCTCCCTGTTTGTCGGTTCGGTGAACGTGCCGTTCGGCGACACCCTGGACGCCCTCCTCGGCGGCGACGGGCCGCGTGCGGTCCTGGTGCGCGACTTCCGAATCCCGCGGACCGTGACGGCCCTGACCGTCGGCGCGGCCCTCGGGCTGGCCGGTATGCAGATGCAGACGTTGTTCCGCAATCCGCTGGCCGACCCGTACATTCTCGGTGCAAGCTCGGGCGCCTCGCTTGGCGTGGCCATCGTCGTGCTGCTCGGTGGATCCTCGGCGGCGGCCGGGTTCACCCGCGGGCTCACCGCCATGGGCCGCAACGGGACGGTGATCGCCGCTGCGATCGGCGCGGGCGTCGTGCTCGCGATCATCGCGGTGCTCTCCCGCTGGGTGCGCTCGTCGGTGGCGCTGCTGTTGGTCGGTGTGATGCTCGCCTCGGTGAGCACGGCCGCAGTATCGGTGATGCTGACCATGACCCAGCCGCAGCTGGCGCAGCAATTCCTGGTCTGGGGCATGGGTACCTTCCGCGCCTCCACCGACCAAGACCTGCAGATCATGGTGCCGCTGGTGATCGCCGGAATCGTTCTGGCCGCCCTCACCGTTCGACCCCTCAACGCGCTGCTACTCGGTGAAGGCTATGCGCGGTCAATGGGCATCGGAATCGGCCGCACCCGCGTCGTCATCATCGTCTCATCGGCGATCCTGGCCGGCGTCACCACCGCCTTCTGCGGACCGATCGGATTCCTCGGCCTGGTGATCCCGCACCTGGCACGGTTCACGGTCGGCAGTTCCGACCACCGCCTCGTGATGCCGGCGACACTGTTGATCGGTGCGGCCCTCGCATTGATCTGTGGGGTGATCGCCGAGTTGCCCGGCGCCACCGACAAAGTGCTGCCGCTGGGCGCGGTGACGGCACTGTTCGGCGCACCCGTGGTGATCTTTGTCCTCGTCCGCGCCAGCCGCGGACGACTGTCGGGGGTGGGCTTGTGAGCGATCCGGCAGCAAGTGGAATGGAAGCAGGTGGAATGGAATTGCGCGAGGTTGCCATCGGCTACCGCTCCCGGTCCCGGCGGCGCCCCCGCCACGAGCTGGTACTGGCGCGCGGGCTGACCGCCACTGCGCGGCCGGGCAGACTGACCGCTCTGCTCGGCCCGAACGGCTCGGGTAAGTCGACGCTGTTGCGCACCGTGTGCGGACTTCAACCGGCCCTGCACGGTCGGGTTCTGGTCAACGGCACCGACGTGGCGTCAGTCGCGCCCGCCGACCTCGCCAAATCGGTCGCCGTCGTGCTGACCGAGCGCGTCGATTCGGGCTTCCTGAACGTGCGGGAGATCATTGCGCTCGGCCGGACTCCGCACTTGGGCATCTCGGCCCGAATGAGTGCCGCCGACCACGAGGTAGTCCAGTGGGCACTGGAGGTGACCGGCACGGCGGCCCTGGCCGACCGACTGGGCGGGGAGCTGTCCGACGGTCAACGCCAGCGTGTGATGACCGCCCGCGCCCTGGCACAGCAGCCCCGACTACTGATTCTGGACGAACCGACGTCATTTCTGGACGTACCGTCGCGCGTGGAACTACTGGACCTACTCGCCCGGCTGGCCCGCGAGCAGAACCTGGCCGTCCTGGTCTCCACACACGAGCTGGAACTCGCCTTGCGGCTGGCCGACGACGTCTGGTTGCTGCCGGGTCATGATCCCGCCACCCCCGGGGAGCAGTCACTGATCACCGGCGCCCCGCGCGAGGTGGCGACCCACATCGGTGCGGCCTTCGACCGCGGGCGGTTGCGCTTCGATCCACAGACGCTGCAATTCGCCGTCACCACCCGCGGTGCCTCGGCTACTTCTTGAGTATCACCGGGTTCTCGATGGACGAACCACCGGACACCAACACCGCGTTGAGTCCGTCCAGGCCCACGGGAATGTCGACCTTGATGCCCGCGCATACCTCGTCGGTACCGCTCTTCCAAGTGAGCGCTGTGCGCGAGACGCGGCGGCCATCAAGCGTCAGCTGCTGGAACTCCACTTCGGTGCCGTTGGGCAAACCGGAGACGGTGTACATGGCGTACAAGGTGACCGGCGCTGTACCGGCGATAGTCGTCGGCCCACTGCTCCGCTTGCACTGCGCGTTCGGGTCGTTCGACCAGCCGCCGGATTCGATCCGGGCACCGGCCGCCGGCGGAGCCTGCTCCTGCGCGCCGGTGTAGTGCGGCGAGACGTAGTTCGGGTCGCCACCCTTGGCGGCGATCTCCAGGAGAGTCCGGGCGAGGTTCACCGGTCGGATCAGTGCCGAGCCACCGGTAAACGCGCCGCCGGCACCACTGCCGCCCACGGTCGCTTCGGTGACGCCCGCAGTGTTGACGCCGATAATCTCGCCGTCCCGGTTCACCGACGCGCCGCCGGAGTTGCCCGATCCGACCCGAATATCGCTGTCGATCCACGCGCGACTTTCGCTCACCCCACGCTCGGGCAGGAACGTCGACACCACGCCACGGGTCACCGTCAGCGCCCGGCCTTCGCTGGTCGCTTCGGTGGCGACGTACGCCAGACCGGGGAATCCGAGCGCCGTGATCTCGTCACCCGTCCGGAGTTTGTCGCTGTCGCCGAGCGGCATCGCGGCGGGTAGCTTCAGCTTGCTGCGCTCGATCGGATTACCCTTAGCGTCGGCGACGATCTGCATCACGGCCAGGTCGAGCACGCCGTCAGCGACGATCGTCTCCGCGGTGTACGCCGGCTCGTAAGGCTTGTCGTCCTGCTCGGACGCCAACGCGATGAGGTAGCGCGCCGGCGGATCCATCGGCGAGGTGAGGCCGGGCGCATTCGGGGCGGCCACGTGCGCGTTGGTGAGGATCTGGCCGTCCGCCGAGATGATGGAGCCCGAACCGTTCCCCATGGTGCGGCCCCGCTCGTCGACCATCAGGATCAGCACGCTGGAGCTTTTGGCTTGGTTTAGTTCCGCTTCGGTAAGTAGGTTGCCCCCGGAACCGCCGTCGTCGGTGCTGCGCGTGGCAAAGAACGCAATCAGGCCGCCGACCAGCGCCAATGCGACAATTGCGGCCGATGCCGACAGCAGAGTCTTGGTTCGCTTGCGCTTGGCCGCATCCTTTTTCTTCTGGGCGAGCTGCGCCGAGGCCTGCTGCGAGTCAACGACCGGAACCACTTCGATCTCGTATCCGGCAGTCGGGTGGCCAAGCATAACTTCGGTTGCCTCGCTGATTAGCTGCTGGCTCACCGGCTCGCCGTCGATGAACGTGCCGCTCGTGGAGCGGTCGAGGAGCCACCAGCCGTCCGGCCGCGGTTCCAGGATCGCGTGCAGCCGGGAAACCGCCGGATCATCGGCTGTGCATTCCAGGTCAGGGGCCCGGCCGATACGGATGGGCCGGCCCGGCCCGAAACGCTGTACGCCCGACGCCATCCGGATCGCCATACCTGGGCCCACCGGTGCGCCGAACGCGGGCCGCTGGTGCACCATCGTCTGCGCCAACGGCGGCTTGCCCGGCGGCTGCTTGCTCGGCGGCTGCTGGCCCGATGGCTGCCGACCCGGTGGCTGGTGAGTCGGTGGCTGTTGAGTCGGCGACGGACCCGACTGTGGCAGACGCTGCCCAATGGGCGCACCCTGCAAGCTCACCCGAACGGCGACGCTGTCCGGCAGCTGTCCGAGGCGCAGCGGGGCTGGCGGACCGAGCCGCAGCCGGGTGACCCGCTGCCGGTGCAACCAGGTCCCGGCCGCACTGCCTGCGTCGGCGATTTCCCAGCCGCCGCCGCTGAT
>NZ_JBAQWU010000401.1:0-2064 GCF_049299075.1 Gordonia sp. (in: high G+C Gram-positive bacteria) | reverse complement strand
GCCCTGGGCTACCGGACCCCGTTGAACCCAAACGAGCAGTCCAAGCGCGACGACAACCCGCTCAACGTCCGTCGCCGTATCCTCGACAGCTACAGCCAGGTCGGCTTCGACGGCATCGACAAGGCCGACCTACGCGGCCGGTTCCGCTGGATGGGCCTGTACACCCAGCGCGCCGAGGGCTACGACGGCACCCACACGCACGACGACAACATCGACTATCTCGAAGCGCCGTACTTCATGATGCGCGTGCGCACCGACGGCGGCCACCTGGATGTGGCGCAGCTTCGGACGCTAGCTGGCATCTCGCGCGACTTCGCGCGCGGCACCGCCGACGTCTCCGACCGACAGAACATCCAGTACCACTGGATTGAGATCGAGAACGTTCCGGAGATCTGGCGTCGCCTCGACGAGGTCGGCTTGGATACCACCGAAGCCTGCGGCGACTGTCCGCGCGGCATGCTGGGTTCCCCGCTCGCCGGCCTCTCGGCCGACGAGATCATCGACGGCACCCCGGCGATCGCCGAGATCAAGCGCCGCTACATCGGCAACCCGGACTTCTCGAACCTGCCGCGCAAGTTCAAGACCGCGATCTCCGGCCAGCAGGATGTCGTGCACGAGATCAACGACGTCTCGTTTGTCGGCGTCGTGCACCCCGAGCACGGCCCGGGCTTTGACCTCTGGGTCGGCGGCGGCCTCTCCACCAACCCGATGCTGGCGCAGCGTCTGGGCGCCTGGGTGCCGCTCGCCGAGGTCCCGGATGTTTGGGAAGGCGTCATCTCGATCTTCCGCGACTACGGTTACCGTCGCCTGCGCTCCAAGGCGCGTCTGAAGTTCCTGCTCAAGGATTGGGGCCCGGAGAAGTTCCGGCAGGTCCTGGAAGGCGAGTACCTCCAGCGGAAGCTGATCGACGGTCCCGCACCCGAGCAGCCGAAGCACCCGATCGACCACGTCGGTGTCACCGCGCAGACCAACGGCCGATTCGCTGTCGGATTCTCCGCCGTGTCCGGCCGTCTCTCGGACACCGCGCTCTTTGCCGTCGCCGACGCCGCCGAGCGCGCTGGCGCTGATTCGGTCCGCTTGACCCCGTACCAAAAGCTGGTCGTGGTCAATGTGCCCGAAGACAAGGTCGCCGGGCTCGAAGCCGACCTGGAGGCGGTGGGTCTCACCGCGCGGCCGTCGCTGTGGCGACGCAATCTGATCGCCTGCACCGGACTGGAGTACTGCAAGCTGAGCTTCACCGAGACGCGCAGCCGCAGCCAGGCCCTGGTGCCGGAGATGGAAAGTCGACTCGCCGAGCTCAACGAGCAGCTCGACGTGCCGATCACCATCAACTTCAACGGCTGCCCCAACTCGTGCGCTCGCGTGCAGGTCGCCGACATCGGCCTCAAGGGGCAACTGATCGACGACAACGGCACCCCGGTCGAAGGCTTCCAGGTCCACCTCGGTGGCGCCCTCGGCTTCGACAGCGGGTTCGGCCGCAAGCTGCGTCAGCACAAGATCTTCGCCGACGACTCGATCGACTACATCGAGCGCGTCGTCCGTAACTTCATCGCCGCCCGGATCCCCGGCGAGCGCTTCGCCGAATGGGTGGCGCGCGCCGACGATGCTGAGCTGCAGTAAGGCATGAGCGATATGACCACCACCCTGGAACACGGGCACCTGCGGGAGATCGCCGAGGCCGGCGCCCGACTGCTCGGACCGGACGCGTCCGCCGAGGAACTGTTTCGCTGGACGGCGGACACCTTCGGTACCGACTTTCTGATCGCCGCCAACATGCAGGACGCTGTCCTGATCGATGTGGCGAGCAAGGCGATCGGCGCCGAGACGATCGCGGGCGCACAACTGAAGGTGCTCTTCCTGGACACCGGTTACCACTTCGCCGAGACCATCGGGACGCGCGACGCCGTCGTCGACGTCTACAACCTCGATGTGATCAACGTGGAGCCCGAACACACTGTCGCCCAGCAGGACGCGCTACTCGGCAAGAATCTCTACGCCAGCAATCCCGCCGAATGCTGCCGTCTGCGCAAGGTGGTGCCGCTGAAGGCCGCACTGGCCCCCTAC
>NZ_JBAQWU010000400.1:0-3338 GCF_049299075.1 Gordonia sp. (in: high G+C Gram-positive bacteria) | reverse complement strand
AAGCTGATCCTGGCGATCACCGCGTGCCCCACCGGAATCGCACATACGTACATGGCAGCGGACGCCCTCAAGCTCGCGGCCGAGCGGGCCGGAGTCACGTACCTCGTCGAAACCCAGGGATCCTCGGGCACCACCCCGTTCCGCGCGGACCAGATCCAGCGCGCCGATGCCGTCATCTTCGCCACCGATGTCGGAGTCAAAGGCAAGGATCGCTTCGCCGGGAAGCCGGTCATCGAGTCCGGCGTCAAGCGGGCCATCAACGAGCCGGACACGATGATCGCCGAGGCCCTCACCGCGGCGGACAATCCGCACGCCCGGCGCGTAGCCGCCGGCGACGGAGCCTCCGCATCCGGCGCCGACGACGGTGCGGCCATCGGGATGGGCGGTCGCCTCAAACAATCGCTGCTCACCGGCGTCAGTTACATGATTCCGTTCGTCGCGGCCGGCGGGCTCCTGATGGCCCTCGGTTTCCTCTTCGGCGGTTACGAGATAGCCAACGCCAAGGTGTGTATCCCGCAGTCACTGATCGACGGGAACGTCACCTATCCGGGCGCATGTCAGGGCGGGATGAGCGATGCCGCGTTCTATGCGCTCAACAACTCGCTCTGGGACCTTCCGCCGGGCGGCCTCTTGCAGTATCTGGGTGCGGTCTTCTTCGCCATCGGCAGCCTGGCCATGGCCTTCATGGTGCCGGTGCTGGCCGGCTACATCGCCTATGCAATCGCCGACCGACCCGGTATCGCCCCCGGTTTCGTGGCCGGCGCCGTCGCCCTGGCCGTCGACGCCGGATTCATTGGCGGCCTGATCGGCGGTCTACTGGCCGGGGTGGTGACTCTGTGGTTGACCAGAATCGACATGCCCCGCTGGGCTGCGGGTCTGATGCCGGTGGTGGTGATACCGCTCTGCTCGTCGCTCCTCGTCGGCGGTGTCATGTTCATTCTGCTTGGTCGCCCGTTGGGCTGGCTGAACTCGCAGATGATCGACGGTCTGAACTCGATGTCGGGCAGCTCCAAGATCGTCCTGGGCGTCATCATCGGCCTGATGATGTGCTTCGATCTGGGCGGTCCGGTCAACAAGGCCGCCTACGCGTTCGGCGTGGCGGGTCTGGGCATCGCCGAGGCGAGCGCCCCACAGTGGGAGATCATGGCGGCGGTCATGGCTGCCGGCATGGTGCCCCCGCTCGCCCTCGCGCTGGCGTCGACTGTGCTGCGGCCCACCGCCTTCACCGACCCCGAGCGGGAGAACGGCAAGGCCGCCTGGCTGCTGGGCGCGTCGTTCATCTCCGAGGGCGCTATCCCATTCGCCGCCGCCGACCCGTTCCGGGTGATCCCGTCGATGATGCTGGGCGGCGCGGTGACCGGGGCCCTCACGATGGCCATGAATGTTCAGCTGCGCGCCCCGCACGGCGGCATCTTTGTCCTATTCGCCATGAACGGCACCTGGTGGAAGTTCCTGATCGCCCTCGCCGTGGGAACCGTGGTGTCGGCGGTCGCCGTCGTCGCCGCTAAACAATTCCGAACTACCTCTGCTGCCGAGGGCGCCCCGGCGGCGGCTGCGGCGTAATAGGTTCGTAGCCAACACCTTCGACGCATCCGCACCGAAGTATCCATTCATCGAAAGGATCTCCCCATGCCAAGCACCACCGTCACCGTCGGCTCCGCCGTCGGCCTGCACGCCCGCCCGGCCACCATCATCGCCAAGGCCGCCATGGCCCTCGACTCCGACGTGACCCTCGCCGTCGACGGTGGCGAAGGCCCGGTAGACGCCGGCAGTTCGCTGATGATCATGACCCTAGGCGCCGAGAAGGGCGCCACCGTGATCGTCGAGGGCAGCGATCAAGCCGCCGTCGATCAGATCGCCGCCCTCGTTGCCCAGGATCTGGACGCCGAGTAGGTCATCTGCCGCGACGTCAGTCGATCGTCACCCGGGCAGTGAAGGTCGTGTTGCCATCGACTGCCGACGCGCGCACCAGATCACCGGCCGGGGTGCTCCCGGCGGGCAGATCCACGCCCACCAGATCCAGGCAATACAGGCCGTTGACGCGCATCGCCGCATTCTGGACAGAGCCGTCCTCGTCGGTCTTCAGTTTCCCGAGCCGCCACGTATCCACCGCCTGGTATCCCGCCGAGCTCGACGCATCACATTCATCGACACGAGCCAGCACGGCGTGCGTGCCGCCGGCGGTCTCCGGGTGGTCCGCGTCGGCGAGCACCGTATCGGCGGAGCGGGTTTCCGAGTCCGGCAGGAGCATGACGATCCGGTCGCCGTCGAAGCTAGTGGCTTCGGCACGCCACCCCCCGGGAACCTCGACGATCACGGTGATGTCCTGGTCGAGCAGAAACTCTTCCGGGGCCGCGGCGGTCGCGGTGCCGCCAGCGTCGTCGTTCGAGCTCCACGGCTGCCAGATCAGCAGCCCGACGACCAGTCCCACGATCACGATGGCGGCGATCACCCCGGCGATCAGGCCAGTCTTCGACTTCTGCGGCGCCGGCGGGTAGCCGCCGTATCCGGGCTGCCGATAGCCTGCCTGGGCATACCCGGTCGGCCCCGGCTGACCTTACCCGGGCGACCCGGGGTAGCCCGGCGCCCCGGGGTAGCTGGGCGGGGCCGGGTAGCCGGGCGGGGCCGGGTAGTCGACCTGCGGGGGCGGCGTCACAATCTGGGTCTCGTCATCGCCGGCGGGTTGCTGGTCCCACGGATTGGTCATCGTCAGTCCTTTGGCGCTCGTGTGGAAATTCTCAGGGCTTGCGGGCAGCCTCAGTGCTTGCGGGCGGTGAGCAGCGACGTGTCCTGAGTCGAGGCGCTGCTGACCCAGTCGCCGGCCGCGCGGCCGCTGGTGCCGTCGATGCCGACCACTTCGAGACAGTCGGCGTCATCGACCCGCAGGGTCGCGACGGTGAACGCGACCTCGGGCAGGTCCATCGATGGTTCGGCACTCCACTGGCCGACGGCCTTCGGGGTGCCGCTGCCCGATCGGCATTCCCCGGCGCTGGCGAAGACGCCGTGGGTGTCGGCACCGACCTGCCCCTGCCGGAATCCGTCGACGATCGAGGCTCCGGGGCTGCCCTCCGACGCCGGCACCATGATCAGCCCCCGCTCACCGTCGTAGTCCATGGTCTCGGCCCGCCAGCCGTCGGGAACCTTGACGGTGAGCACTATGCCGCGATCGATGGCGAACTCCTGCCCCCCACCGCCGGGGGCCGAAATCTGGTCATCGGACGTCCACGGCTGCCAGATCAGCAGGCCGACGACCAGACCGAGGATCACCACGGCAGCGACCACGACGGCGATCAGCCCGGTCTTCGACTTCTGCGGCGCAGGCGGATAGCCGTATCCAT
>NZ_JBAQWU010000399.1:0-2133 GCF_049299075.1 Gordonia sp. (in: high G+C Gram-positive bacteria) | reverse complement strand
GGCCTGCACGGCCCGGTCGACGAGGTCACGCCGCGCGGCTCGGCCAAGGTGCTCGCCTCGGTGCAGTCGGCGCCGCTCGGTACGCGCGTCGGCGACATGATGCGACTGTCCGACAACGTCCTCGCCGAAACACTGGGGATCGAGCTCTCCGCCGCCACCGGCGGACCGCCGACGATCGCTGGCGGTGCTGCGGCAGTGGTGAAGGTGCTCGGTGACCAAGGCTTTGACACCACCGGCGTGACCCTGCGCGATGCGTCCGGGCTGTCGTCGGCGGACAAGGTCCCGGCCCGACTGCTCGACGATCTAGTGTCGGCGGCGGCGGGTGACTCTCATCCGAAGTTGCGGCCCATGCTCGACACCTTCCCAGTGGCCGGGGGCACCGGGACGCTCACCGAGCGTTTTGCCGCGCCCAATCCGGGCAAAGGCTGGGTGCGAGCCAAGACCGGCACGCTGACCGGGGTGAGTTCGCTGACCGGCATCGTGCAGACGGTGGACGGTCGGGTGCTGGCCTTCGCATTCATGTCCGGCGGCACGTCGCCGACCGATGCGCGCCCGGCGCTCGACGAACTCGCTGGCGCGCTGCGCGAGTGCGGTTGCCGGAACTGAGGCGAGAAGTTGTCCCTACCGCCACGTATAGGACCCGGCAACGGCCGTAGGGACTTGCCGTCCCGGTGCGGTTACGTCTGGGGCACCCCGCCGCTCACAAGGAAGCGAGACGTCTGATGACCGAAGCACAGACTGAGATTCACCAGGCTGAGATTCAACAGGCCGACGCGCCAGCCGGTGCCGTCGCGGCGAGCGACAACGAGCGCGGCGGGGCAAACATCGATTGGGAGTTCGCGTCGTCGTTCGGCCGGAAGATCGCCCGGCCCGGTCCACGCGTGACCCGGTACACGATGGAACAGACCCAAGCTGAGCTTGCCGCGGCCAGCAGACGTGCGGAGGCGCCGGTGCGCGAAGTGACCGGCCTGGCCGACGGGCTGCCGGTGCCAGCCGCCCGAATCCTGGACCGGTCCGGCTGGATCGACGCCGCGGCGTCGTCGATGCCCTCGATGCTTGGCATCGAGCGCGGTGGGCGCGGCGTGATGGGCAAGGTCGCCGGGGTGGAGGCCGGTGGGCTGTTAGCCTTCCTGTCCAGTGCGATCCTGGGCCAATACGATCCGTTCTCACCGGACCCGGAGACCGGTGAGCCCGGGGTGCTGATGCTGGTGGCGCCGAATATCATCGCGGTGGAACGGCAGCTGCGTGTAGTGCCTTCGGACTTCCGGCTGTGGGTGTGTTTGCACGAGGTGACCCATCGGGTGCAGTTCTCCGCCAACCCGTGGCTCCCCGGATACATGCAAGACAATGTGGCGTTGCTGACCGGCGACGCCGGTGAATCGACGGCCGACCTCGTCGGGCGGATCACCGAGTCGCTGCGCAGTGGCCGATCCCGTGAGAAGGGCGTGTTCGGGTTGATGCAGTTGGTGCAGACGCCCGAGCAGTACGCGGCCCTGGAGCGCGTGATGGTGCTCGGGACCCTGCTGGAGGGCCATGCCGATCATGTGATGGATGCGGTCGGGCCAGCGCATGTGCCCACCGTGGCCACTATTCGCGCAGCCTTCGACCGGCGGCGCACCCGCCCGCAGAATCCGATCCAGCGGGTGATCCGCGCGCTCATCGGGATGGACGCCAAGATGTCCCAGTACATCCGCGGTAAGGCCTTTGTCGACGCAGTGGTGGACGAAGTCGGGATGGCCGCGTTCAACACCGTGTGGACCTCCCCGGAAACGATGCCCACCATGGCCGAGATCGGTGAACCGCACGACTGGGTCGCTCGGGTGCTCTGAACCCGGTGAGATCGCATGCCCAGCAGGAGCTGATCGGGGCGATCCGCGGCTTCGCCGAGACCCACCTGTCGGGCGGCCCGGTGTGCGTGGGCTTGTCGGGCGGTGCTGATTCGCTGGCTCTGGCCACCGCCGCCGTCCGGGCCGGGTTGTCGGTAACCGCACTGGTGGTGGATCACCGGCTACAGGCCGGGTCGGCGCAGGTCGCCGCGCAGGCTGCCGAGGCGGCGCGGGAGGTCGGGGCGCAGGCTGAGGTGCTGACGGTGACGGTGACCGGGCCGGGCGGTCCGGAGGCCGCGGCCCGGAC
>NZ_JBAQWU010000398.1:0-6379 GCF_049299075.1 Gordonia sp. (in: high G+C Gram-positive bacteria) | reverse complement strand
ACTCAGAATGGTGCTCTTGCCTGCACCGTTGGGGCCGATCAGTGCCCAGTGCTCACCGGACCGGACCGCGAACGACACGTCGGACAGGATGGCGCGCCCGTGACGGACGAAGTCCACCGAATCGAGTTCCAGGATGGTGGTCACGCCCAAGAGGCTATCGGGGTACCGCTCCCGCTGGCAGAATGGGCCGGTATGAGAACGACCTTCCTGGCAGCAGTGCTCGGGCTGCTGGCCATCGCCGCCACGATGCTGGCCCCGGTGGCCGTGGCGGCGCCGACCACGGCCGCCGGTCCGTTACTTGCGCCGGGCACCGACGGACTCCAACTGGATCTGGCCATCGCGTACACGCTGGCGTCGCGGGATGCGCGCGCGGCTGGGGTACCCATGTACATCAACTCCGGCAAACGGAGCCGCGCCGAACAGGCCGTGCTCTGGCGGCAGGGGTTAGTCACCTACGGTAGCCCCGGTGCGGCCCGCCGCTGGGTGCTCCCGCCCGGCGAATCCACCCACGTGACCGGGGCGGCGATCGACGTCGGTCCGCGCAGCGGTGCGGCGTGGCTGCAGCGAAACGGTGGGCGCTATGGCCTGTGCCGCCCGTTCGAAAACGAATGGTGGCATTTCGAACGACTCGCCCTGCCCGGTGCGGCATGCCCGCCGCGCGTTCGGGACGCATCGGTCCGCAAGTGACCGTGAACGGAGCGTAGTTCGGCCGCACCGTTTTTCAGGAAGTTTCGTCAATCACCCGTCAATAAGTCAGGATGTATCGGTGCCTGAATATGTGTCGTACGAAGAGTTCGGTCGCAACTTCTTCGAAGTGGCGGTGACCGAGAGTCGCATCGGCGCGGCATTCTCGGCAATCGCGGGCGAAGAATTCCAGGTGGGTCCACTTCCCGCCGGACCCGGTGGTGTGGTGAAGGTGGTCGCCGATGTCCGCATCGCCGAGCCGCGTATTGAACGGCACGTCGGTGAACTGATCACCTTCACCGTCAAACTTCCGCTGGCTATCGGTCTGCTGATCGACCTCAAACTCGACCGCATCCACTACGACGTCGAGGGTCTGATCACCCTGCCGCTCACTGTGCGCTGCGCAAAGCCGCTGGAACTGCGCATCGAGGTTGACCCGCCGGCGCCGCGCGATGTCGTCGTTGACGTCAACTCGCGGAATATGCGCGGCGAGATCATCCGCAACCTGGCCCAGGTGGATGCCGAGATCCGCCGGGTGATCGCCAAGACGGTCGCCGAGGAGATCGACAAGCCTGAGGTGCGCAAGGCGCGCTACATCGACGTGGCTACCGAGCTCTCTCGGGCCCTGGACGGCGATCTGAATGCGGAGGCCGAGGCCATCGCCGACGTCGCAGGCAACTTCGAGAACGCCATCGCCGAGGTCGCCGCCGAAGCTGTCGAAGCGCTAGCGCGGCCGGAACCGAACGCACCGAACAGCACCGATTAGCGGTCGCATCCGGCAGGCTGGAGCCATGGCGGATGAGGAAAACGCAGCCGAGAGTGGCGAACAGGGTACGTACGTGCTCGCCGATCAACCCTACGAGCGGGACACCCGCTATATCGAGACGCGCATCACCCGGGACGGCGCCGACGGGTACCCGGTGGAGCCGGGACGCTACCGACTTGTCGCTTCCTATGCGTGTCCGTGGGCGAACCGCGCGATTATTGTGCGGCGGCTGCTCGGGCTGGACCGCGTCATCTCCATGGGAATCTGCGGCCCCACGCACGACCGTCGGTCGTGGACCTTCGATCTGGACCCCGGTGGCATCGATCCGGTGCTTAAGATTCCGCGCCTGCAGGACGCCTATTTCGCGCGCATACCAGGGTATGAGAAGGGCATCACGGTCCCGGCGATCGTCGACGAACGCAGCGGCGCCGTCGTCACCAACAACTTTCCGCAGATCACCCTCGACTTCGAGCTCGAATGGGTGGACTATCACCGGTCGGGTGCGCCGATTCTGTACCCAGAAGAGTGGCGCGCGGAGATCGACGAGGTCAACGCGCTCGTCTACCGGGATGTCAACAACGGGGTCTACCGGTGTGGCTTCGCCGGTTCGCAGGCGGACTACGACGCCGCCTACGATCAGCTGTTCGCCCGACTGGACTGGCTGAGCGATCGGCTGACCGCCCAGCGGTACCTGGTCGGCGACACCATTACCGAGGCCGACATTCGGCTGTACACCACCCTGGCGCGTTTTGACCCTGTCTACCACGGACACTTCAAATGCAACCGGGCGAAGCTGTCGGAGATGCCGGTGCTCTGGGGGTACGCCCGCGACCTGTACCAGACGCCCGGATTCGGCGACTCCACCAACTTCGACCACATCAAAAGGCACTACTACGAGGTGCACCGCGACATCAACCCGTCCGGCATTGTGCCGACGGGGCCCGATCTGGCGAATTGGACCACTCCGCACGGGCGGGAGGCTCTTGGTGGTAGGCCCTTCGGCGACGGAGACCCACCGCCGCCGCTGATCTGAGCGGCCGCCCGGCCGTGCCACGGCGGATCGGTATCGGTCTCACCTTCGCGGCGCTGGCGGTGCCCAACTTCCGCACCTACGTCAGTGGCGCGCTGGTCTCCAACATCGGCACCTGGATTCAGCGCGTCGCCCAGGACTGGCTGGTACTTCAGCTGTCTGGCGGATCGGCGATGGCCCTCGGCGTCACCACCGCACTGCAGTTTCTGCCCGCGCTGGTCCTGGGTCCCCTCGGTGGGCTCGCGGCCGATCGCTTCGATAAACGCATGCTGCTGATGGTGACGCAGAGCTGGATGGCCTGCTCGGCGCTGGGTCTCGGAGTGCTGGCGGTGACCGGGGTGGCGAGCACATGGCATGTCTATCTCTTCGCCGTCATTTTCGGTATCGGTACCGCGCTAGACGCGCCGGCCCGGCAGGCTTTCGTCTCGGAGATTGTCGGGCCTGATCGGCTGACCAACGCGATCGGACTCAACAGTTCGTCATTCAACGCCGCCCGGCTGATCGGCCCCGGCGTGGCTGGCCTGATCATGGCCTCGGCCGGGACGGGCTGGGCCATCCTCGCCAACGCCGCGAGCTACCTGGCCTTCCTGGTGGCCCTGGCGCTCCTCGACACCGGCGCCCTCTGCCGCACGACGCCACTGCCGCGGGCCAGGGGGCAGTTGCGTGAGGGCTTTCGGTACGTCTTCGCGCGGGCAGACCTGATGACGGCCTTGGGGGTCGCGTTCGCGTTGGGCACCTTCGGAATGAACTTCCAGATGACCAATGCGCTGATGGTGCAAGGCGAGTTCAAGATGGGCGCGCAGGCCTACGGTTTGCTCGGCTCTCTGATGGGTGTGGGATCGCTGCTCGGCGCGCTGATTGCCGCGCGCCGCAGTGCTGCCCCGCGACTGCGGTTCGTCGTGACTGCGGCGGTTTTTGTCGGTGCCGCCATCGTCGCCTCTGGGCTGGCGCCGAACTACCTCTGGTACGCGGCCCTGCTGCCGGTCATCGGACTTGCCATTTTGTTGGCGCTGACCGCCGCCAACATGTTCATTCAGACGAGCGTCGAGCCGCAGGTCCGCGGTCGAGTGATGGCGCTGTACCTGACCGTCCTCATGGGCGGTACCCCGATCGGCGCCCCACTGCTGGGTTGGCTCGCCGAACTCATGGGGCCGCGGGCACCATTGGTGGGTGGAGGCGTGCTGCAACTAGCCACAATCGGCGTGGTCGTCCTGCTGGCCCGGCGGCGGGCCGCTGCGCCAGGCGTGCCCACAGCGGGCGCAGCGGACCGCTTGATCGACGAGCCGGTCAACACCGATGAGCGAGGCTAACTCGTCGGCGTCCATCCGGCGAGCACCGAGATCAACGAGCCAACCAGGACGAGGACGGCCACCGCGAGTGACCAGAGCGTCACCAGTAGCACCAGCCACAGCGTCTTCAGGTAGACGGGCATGAAGGCGGCCAGCAGCGGCTGCCGGTCGGAGTCCGGGGTCACCCGGGAGGTGAACGCGAAGACGAGCTTCGTCGCGTCGAGCAGGCTGCCGATCCGCCACACTCTGCTGGGCCCGCGTGTGGCGATGGCCGCGAGGTCGGTGAGTTCGGTGCCGGAACGGACGTCGCCGACGTAGTCGAGTGCCTGGCGGGCCAGCGCATCGGGATGCTCGATGGCGCGGGTGATCGGTGCGAGCCTGCGATGCACAAGGAAGGGCAACGTGACCGCGGGCAGACACAGCAGCATCACGATGACCACGCCGAACGGGATCCGCCACTGGTCGGCGTGTTGCCAGGACAGCACACCCACCACCATCGCGAGGAGGCCGATCAGCGCGGCCAGCGTGGCGAGCGAGAAGATCAGCAGACGCAGCCCGCGGCCGGTGATCTCCAGGGACCGGGCCAGCGTGCCGGCGATGGCGGTGCGCCGGGACAGATCCCGCTCGGCGGGCAGTACCCTGTCGGGAGTGTCGGGCATGGCTCACTGTAACCGGCTCCGACGACCCTGGTAGCCTAGCGCGGGTGTCTGCTAACGATCAGAATTCTCCCCGACGGACGCCGAAATCCTCGGTGATCGCCCGGATCGCCGAGGATCTCGGCGTCGCCGAACGACAGGTGGCCGCGGCGGTGAAGCTGCTCGACGACGGCGCGACAGTGCCGTTCATCGCGCGGTACCGCAAGGAGGTCACCGGAAGCCTCGACGACGTCCAGCTGCGTCGCCTCGACGAGCGGCTCACCTATCTCCGGGAGCTCGACGAGCGCCGCGCTGCGGTGATCGACGCGATCGACGAGCAAGGGAAGCTGACCGACGCCCTGCGTGCCGCGCTGCTCGAGGCCGACACCAAAGCCCGTGTCGAGGACATCTACCTCCCGTACAAGAAGAAGCGGCGCACCAAAGCCCAGATCGCCCGTGAAGCCGGGCTGGCGCCACTGGCCGACGCACTGCTCGGCAATCCATCGCTGGTGCCGGAGGCGGCCGCAGCGGCCTACCTGAACGACGACGTTGCCGACGCGGCGGCGGCCCTCGACGGCGCCCGCCACATCCTGATCGAGCGCGCTGGTGAGGATGCCGAATTGGTGGGCGCGGTGCGCACCAAGTTCTGGGCCGCAGGTCAGTTGGGTGCCGAGGTCAAGTCCGAGCAGGTTGGCGCGACTCCGGCCGGACAGAAGTTCCGCGACTACTTCTCGTTTAGCGAAGCGCTGGAATCAATGCCGAGTCACCGGGTGCTGGCGGTGCTGCGCGGCGAAAAGGAGGGCGTGCTGTCGCTGGCCTTCGACGGGGGTGACGACGAAGACTACATCGCCATGGTGGCTGCCACGCTGGGGATTGACCGCGCGGCGGCGGCGCCAGCCACAGCCTGGCTCGCTACCACGGCCCGCTGGGCGTGGCGAACCAAGCTGATGATATCGGCAACCATCGACGCACGACTGAAGCTGCGACACCGCGCGGAGGAGCAGGCCGTCGGTGTGTTCGCCACCAACCTCAAGGACCTGTTGCTGGCGGCCCCAGCCGGCACCCGCCCGACCCTCGGTTTGGACCCGGGCCTGCGGACCGGTGTCAAGGTCGCCGTCGTCGACGGCACGGGTAAGGTGCTCGACACCTGCGCGGTATATCCGCACCAGCCGGCCAACAAATGGGAGCAGAGCAAGGTGACGCTGGCTGGGCTGATCGCCACGCACGACGTCGAGCTCGTCGCCATCGGCAACGGCACGGCCTCCCGGGAAACCGACGCGCTGACCGCCGAACTGATCGGCGACCTCCGCAACGCCGGCCAGCGGGCGCCGACTAAAGCCGTCGTCAGCGAGGCGGGCGCCTCGGTCTACTCGGCATCGGAGTATGCCAGCACCGAGCTCCCCGATCTGGATGTCTCGCTGCGCGGCGCGGTGTCGATCGCCCGGCGTCTGCAGGACCCGCTGGCCGAGCTGGTCAAAATCGATCCGAAGTCGATCGGGGTGGGCCAGTACCAGCACGACATCACGCCGAGCACCCTGGCCACCAGCCTGGACGTTGTGGTCGAGGATGCGGTGAATGCGGTCGGCGTCGATCTGAATACTGCCTCGGTCCCGCTGCTGGCGCGCGTGTCCGGGGTGACGCCGACCCTGGCTGCGGCGATTGTCGCCCATCGCGACGGTGTCGGCGCATTCCGCAGTCGCGCCGGTCTGCTCGATGTTCCGCGCCTGGGTCCCAAGGCATTCGAGCAGTGCGCGGGCTTTCTGCGCATCGTCGACGGTGACGATCCGCTGGATGCCTCGGGCGTACACCCGGAGGCATATCCGGTGGTACGGCGGATTCTGGACACGACCGGGATGGCCCTGGGTGAGTTGATCGGTGACACCCGAACCTTGCGCGCCCTCACCCCGGCGGTATTCGCCGACGACCGCTTCGGGGTACCGACGGTCACCGACATCATCAGTGAACTGGAGAAGCC
>NZ_JBAQWU010000397.1:0-9429 GCF_049299075.1 Gordonia sp. (in: high G+C Gram-positive bacteria) | reverse complement strand
GTCGGTGGGGCTCGATCCGACCGACCGCAGTACCGGCTTCATCTTCGGTGACGGTGCGGGCGCCGTGGTGATCGGCCCGACCGACGAGAACGGGATCTCCCCGATCGTGTCCGGCAGCGACGGCGAGAATTCCAGCGCCATCGCCCAGAACATCGACACCGTCAGCTACATGGCGCGCGCAGTGGAATACCAGGGCAAAGAACGAGAGATCGACCCGGTCGGCCGCATGGTGATCTACATGGAGGGCCCGCGCGTCTTCCGCTGGGCAGCGATTACGCTGCCGAAGGCCCTCAACGCGCTGCTCACCGAATCCGGAGCTGGCGTTGACGACATCGACGTCTTCATTCCGCACCAAGCCAACGGCCGCATCAACGAGCTGCTGAAAAAGAACCTCGGCTTCCCCGATGACATGCCGATGGCCAACGACATCGAGAACACTGGCAACACCTCGGCCGGATCCATCCCGCTGGCCATCGAAGAAATGCTGGCGACCGGCAAAGCCAAGGGTGGCGACACCGCTCTGATGCTGGGCTTCGGCGCCGGCCTGAGCTACGCCGGCGCGGTCGTGACACTGCCGCCGGCCCCGAAGATCTCCAGCTTCGACGGCCTCGATGAGCAGCCCGTCGGTCCGCTCGCGGCACACCTCGCCGCCATCGACGACTGAGAGCGACGAAAAGTCGAGTACTGCACTACGCGCGCCGACGACCGGCGGGAGCGGTGCACTGGGAGGACCGGAAGGTCCGGTGGCTCCGCAAGGAGATCTCATCTCAGGAGGACTCTGATGTCCCGCATCCCTCAATCTCTCCGCCGCCGGGCGACCGGCATCACCTGTGCGCTCGCCCTCGGCGCGTCGGCCCTGACGGGAGGTGCTGTCCTGGGGGTCGGCACTGCCGCCGCGGCCACACCGCCGGTCTTGACGATCACCCTGAAAGGCTCCACTGGGTGGGGGGAGTCCGTCACTGGCGGTACCGGCCCATGCAAAGAGTTCGTCAACGGCACCCCCGGCACTTTGTCCTACACCCCGCCGATCAGCGAGACGATCGATCCGACGTTGAACCTCGTAGACAAGGCCCGCATGAAGCCCGGGATGAACACCGTGTACTTCGAGTGCAGCGGCACCAAATCGAACACCGCGTTCTTCTACGCCGACCGCAGTCCGCTCAACGACATGCGCACGCAGTTCTCGAGTGCCACCAACGGCATGTTCGGTTCTTAACGTCCCTGCGCACCGATTCGGCCCGGCTACTTCCGCGTAGCCGGGTCGTCGTGTCAGGCTGGCACGATGGTGGAATTCGCGGAACTGCCCGGAATCTCGACGATCGGCATGCTGGGGATCGGTGCACACCGACCCGAGCGCGTGGTGACCAACGACGAGATCTGCGAACAGATCGACTCGTCAGACGAGTGGATCTATACGCGGACCGGAATCAAGAACCGCCGCTTCGCCCGGCGCGACGAGACGGTCGTGGAGATGGCCGTACACGCCGGACAAAAGGCCATCGCCAACGCGCTGCTGTCCGGGAGCGACATCGACGCGGTGATCCTGGCGACCAACACCCACCTGCTCCTCACCCCGGCGGGGGCCACCAAAGTGGCCGCCGAGCTCGGCGCGAACGGCGTACCCGCCTTCGATGTCACGGTCGGCTGCGCGGGCTTCGGCTACGCGATGGGAATCGCCTCGGACATGATCCGCGCCGGCAGTGCCACCCACGTGCTGGTGATCGGCGCCGAGCAGCTCTCGATCACGCTCGACATGACCGACCGCACCAACTGCTTCATCTTCGGCGACGGGGCAGGCGCCGTCGTGGTTGGCCCCACCAAGGAACTCGAACTCGGTCCGGTGGTCTGGGGCAGCGACGGCGAGCAGTATGACGCCATCCGCCAGGACGTCGACTGGATCACCTTCCTGGACAGCGACCGCACCGAACGCCCGTACCTGCGACTACAGGGCACCGCGGTGTTCCGCTGGGCCGCATTCGAGATGGGCAAAGCCGCCCAGCGTGCCATGGAGGCCGCCAAGGTCGATCCATCCGACATCGACGTCTTTATCCCGCACCAAGCCAACTCACGGATCAACGAGCTGCTGGCCAGGAACCTCCACTTCCGCCCGGAGACCGTCGTGGCCAACGACATCGAGAACACCGGCAACACCTCGGCGGCCTCGATCCCGCTCGCCATGGAAGAGGTGCTCTCCACCGGTGCGGGCAAGCCCGGCGATGTGGCGCTGCTCCTCGGCTACGGCGCCGGACTCAGCTACGCCGCCCAGGTGGTTAAGCTTCCCCCAGTCCCCTTCGAGTAGCGTGGACGGGTGAGTTCCGCCGTCATCGCCAGTGAATGCAAGCGTCGTCGCACCTTCGCGATCATCTCCCATCCGGATGCCGGTAAGTCGACGATGACCGAGGCGTTGGCGCTGCACACCCGCATGATCAGCGAGGCGGGTGCGGTGCACGGCAAGGGCGGCCGTCGGGCGACGGTCTCGGACTGGATGGAGATGGAGAAGGCCCGCGGTATCTCCATCAGTTCCACCGCCCTGCAGCTTCGGTACGCCGCGACCGGAGATCCCGACGATTTTCCGCATGTGATCAACCTGGTCGACACGCCCGGCCACTCGGATTTCTCTGAGGACACCTACCGCGTACTGACCGCCGTCGACGCTGCCGTGATGATGATCGACGCTGCCAAGGGCCTGGAGCCCCAGACGCTCAAACTGTTCCAGGTCTGCCGGCACCGCGGGATCCCGGTGATCACCGTGATCAATAAGTGGGACCGCCCCGGTCAGGCGCCGCTGGAATTGATCGACGAGATCACCGAGCGCATCGGCCTGATTCCCACGCCGCTGTACATTCCGGTCGGCATTGCGGGAGACTTCCGCGGACTGCTGGATCGGCGCACCGGCGACTATATTCGCTTCACCCGCACCGCCGGCGGCGCGAAGATCGCGCCGGAAGAAACAATGACTGCCGATGCGGCCGCCGCCCGCGAGGGCGACGCGTGGACCGCGGCGCTCGAAGAGAGCGAACTGCTCGCCGAGCTGGGCCAGGATCACGACCAGGAGATGTTCCTGGCCGGCCAAACCTCCCCCATGCTATTCACGTCTGCCATGCTGAACTTCGGTGTCCGCCAGCTCCTCGATTCGATTATCGAGTATGCACCAGAACCCAAGGGGCGCAAGGCAATCGACAACGTCGAGCGCGAAGTGACCGATCCGTTCAGCGCCGTCGTTTTTAAGGTGCAGGCTGGTATGGACACGAGCCACCGCGACCGGCTCGCCTTTATGCGCATCGTGTCTGGCGAGTTCGAACGCGGCATGGTCGTGACACACGCGCAGACTGGTAAACCGTTCGCCACTAAGTACGCGCAGGCCGTTTTCGGTCGCGATCGTTCCACCGTCGACACCGCCTACCCCGGCGACGTGGTCGGTCTCGTGAACGCGATGGCCCTCGCGCCGGGCGACACGCTGTTCATCGATCCGAAGGTCCAGTACCCGCCGATCCCGTCGTTCGCCCCGGAGCATTTCTCGGCACTGCGAGTGACCACCGCCGACAAATACAAGCAGTTCCGCAAGGCCATCGATCAGCTGGACGCCGAGGGCGTGGTGCAGGTGCTGCGCAACGATGTGCGCGGCGATGCCTCGCCAGTGCTGGCCGCGGTGGGTCCCATGCAGTTCGAAGTGGTGACCGCGCGGATGAAGGCCGAATTCAATGTCGACACCGTCATCGAGCCGCTGGGGTATTCGCTGGCCCGACGCACCGACGAGCAGAGCGCGGACGAACTAGCCCGCCAACGCGGCGTCGAAGTCTTCACCCGGAGCGACGGAGCGGTGCTGGCGCTGTTCAGCGACAAATGGCGCCTGCAGTTCATCGAGAAGGAGTTCGCGGACCTGACCCTCGAACCCCTGGTGGCTGCGGCGGACTGATGCGCACGCCTGCCATCGCCGCTGCGGGGCTGGCCGCCGCCGCATTGCTTGCCGGTTGCGGTGCGTCGGACAATAGCGCCGCGCCAAGTACGCGCGGCGCCGATCCGGTCGCGACGGCGCCAGCCAATCCGGCCGCGACCCGCATGGACCCGGTGGACTGCACCACGACGCCGCCCCCGGGGCAGGTGGTCCGCACCGGCTACGGGCTGGACTATCCGGCCGGCGAGATGCACATCGGCATGACGCCGCTGGACGGTGCGCCGCCGGTGTGTGTCACATTCGCCAAGTCCGGCCCGGTGGATCCGCAGGTCCCGCCGGACGCGATCTTGTTCACCTTCGCCGGCCCGGGCGGCGAGGGCGGCCAGATCGAGTTCGAGGCAGTCGCCCTCACCGGTGGCATACTTCCGCACCTCGGTAACGGAGTCATCCCGTGGGTAGGCCCACTGGACCACCCGATCGCGGCGCGCGTCGGCCTGTCCATCGACGGCCGCTACTACGCCGGCGACCAGTGCACCCTGCTCCTCACGCAAGTGACCCAGATCGGCGCCAGCGGCCGCTTCGACTGTCCCACCGCCGCCCTGATGCCAGGAAATACGTTCAAACCCGACGACGACGTCGACTACAACGTCGACGACACCGTGCCCCCGGCGCCGGTCGCGGCCCTCGGCGGCTGGTTTACTCTGCGCCGCTGATCCGGGCGACCTCAGCCGAGTCGACGCCGTCGAGCGTCGGCGGAACGAACGACGGATTGCGGTCCTTATCGACCAGTACCGAGCGGACGCCTTCGCGGAAGTCGTTGGTGCCGGTGATTTGCTCGGCGGCATGCAGTTCTCGCTCCAGGCACTCGGCGAGCGAGGACTGCTCGCCCGCGGCCAGCAATGCTGCAGTGACGTCGAGGCTGGTCGGCGAGGCGGCGTCGAGGAGATCGGCCATCTCCGCCGCCCACTGGTCGCCCACCGCGCCGCGCAGTCCGCCCAGAATGCTCACCGGCTCCGCATCGGAGGGGAAGTAGCTCGCGATCGTGACCAGCGGCAAGTCGGTAGTCACCGGGGCGCGATGGTCGGCCAGCACATCGACCAGGTCGACGCCTTCACGAATCTGTTGGGCCACGGTCGGCAGCTGCTCGGCGGGGACAAAATGGGTGGCGAGCCCGACGGCCACGGCATCGCTACCGCGGATCCGGGCTCCGGTCAGACCCAACCACCGGCCGACCCCCTCGGGCAGTCGCGGCAAGAAGTACGTGGCGCCCACATCGGGGAAGAAGCCGATCGCCGTCTCCGGCATGGCGATGAGCGCGTTCTGCGTGACGATCCGCAGCTCGCCGTGCACGCTGATGCCCAGGCCGCCGCCCATCGCGGCGCCGTCGATCAGCGCAATGTACGGCTTGGGGTATTCGGCGATCAGCTGGTTCAGCCGATACTCGCTGCTGAAGTATCGGGTGATCGCTGCGGTGTCACCCGCGATCGCGAACTCCCGGATCGCGCGGATGTCACCCCCGGCGCAGAAGGCCCGCGGACTAGCCGAGGTGACGAGCACCGTCTCGATGGCGTCCTCGTCGCCCCACTCGACGAGAATCGCGTACATGTCGTCGATCATCGACTGATCGAGGGCGTTGAGCGCCTTGGGTCGGTCAAGCACGATCTCGCCGACAGCACCGGTCACAGAGGTTCGGATGAAAGACATGCGTCCACGCTAGCCGAGCCCGCCCGCGGAAATTCGATGGACGCCGCGCGGGCGGTCTCCGTAGCCTCGGGACCGACATGCTCGACGACGGCGCGGGCAAGACCACCGAGGTCACGATCAACTGACCCGCTTCTGATTTCGACTCGCTCCGCTCGCTCAATCACCGAAAGGGACACCCCCCGGAAGATCACGGTTGGATAGCCTTCCGGTAACCCCACTGGCCCCATACGCAACAGTGGTGCATACTTTTGGACTTGTGTGGACCGCGGGGAAGCGGCCCACCCGACTTGCGGTGAGGACTTGACGATGCGACGACGATGGGCAGCCCTGCTGACCGCAACTGCCCTGACCGGCGCGGCCCTGGTACTGGGGAATACGGCGCCGGCCGACGCAGCACCCGACGGTATCTCGCAGGTCAAGCCCTACACCGGCGGCGCGTACGTCGCAATGGGCGACTCGCGCGCCTCGGGCACCCACCAGACCCCGACGCTGGGCTACTACCTCGGCTGCCTGCGTTCAGCGGACAGCTACCCGGAAATGCTGCGGAAGAAGCTGCAGCCGGCGCTGTTCACCGACACTTCGTGTGCCGGAGCCACCAGTGCGAACCTCTGGTCCACGCCGCAGCGCACCAACGTCTACCCCCGTCCCGCACAAATCGAACAAGTACCGGCGGGCGCCCAACTGCTGACCATCAGTATCGGCGGCAACGACATGCAGTGGGGCGCAATCCTGGCGAAGTGTCTGGTGAGCCGGTCCGGTGAGGACCGCAACTGCCGCGGTGACGCCGCGCTGAACGCTCGCGTAGACCAGCGGATCGCCGCCATGGATCGCGCGACCCGGTCCGCCTTGTCCGCCATCCGCGCCAAGCAGCCGAAGGCGCAGATCGTGATGGTCGGCCTCGGCGGCTTTATCGGTGAGCGCGGCTGCTTCCCCACCGTCCCACTTCCCGACGGCGACGCCGCCTGGATGCGCGATGTCTTCCAGAAGGCCAACACGACCCTGCGCGCCGTCGCCGAAAGTATCGACGGCTCGTTCATCGACGTCCAGAATCTTTCCGAAGGCCGGGACGCCTGCGCCAAGACCGGGGCCTGGTACGAGGGTCAGACCAACGAAGCAGGCACCTTGCGGTGGCACTTCAATCACCGCGGCTCCACCGAGATCGCGACGCTGATCGAACGCGTCATCATTCGCTGACACGCTCGCTCACTCGAGGAGTTCGGCGGCCTCCATCCACTCGAGTTCCGCCGTCTCTTTGTCGACGAGAACCTGCTGGAGTTCGGTGTTCAACGCGGTGAGCTTGTCCGGGTCGACAGCGGCGTCGATCATCGCCGTGTGGAGTTCGTTCTCGCGCTTGCTCAGCTTCTCCAGCTGACGCTCGGCACGACTGGCGGCCTTGCGCGCTAACTGGTGCTCGGCTGCACTCAAAGTCGACGTCGGAACAGAGTTCCGTGGCACGGCAACACTCTTCGGCCCGGCGGTCTTCTTCACTGACGCATTCGCCTCGGCGGCACGCCTTTCCAAGTATGCGTCAATGCCGCGCGGGAGGTTGGTCAGCTTCTCATCGCCGAACAGGGCCCACGTGGAGTCGCAGATCCGCTCGATCAGGTAGCGGTCATGGCTGATCACCACCAGCGTCCCGGCCCATCCGTCGAGCAGATCTTCCAGTTGTTGAAGGGTGTCGATGTCCAGGTCGTTGGTCGGCTCGTCGAGCAGCAGCACGTTCGGTTCAGCCATCAGCACTCGGGTGAACTGCAGCCGTCGACGCTCACCGCCGGATAGGTCGCCCACCGGCGTGCGCTGCCGGGCTGGGGCAAAGCCCAGCCGCTCAGCCAATTGGCTCGCCGAGAGTTCTTTATCGCCCAACATCACCGTGCCGGCTACGTCTTCGACGGCATCGAGCACGGTCATCGACTCGTCGAGGTCGTCGAGTTCCTGCCGCAGCCAGCCGAGCTCGACGGTCTTGCCCACCACGCGGCGCCCCGGGGCCACCGGAACCTCGCCCGCGAGGGCGCGTAGCAGTGTCGATTTTCCGGAGCCGTTAACGCCGACCAGACCGATGCGTTCACCGGGCGCCAGGCGCCATGTGGTCTCGTCCAGTAGCGTCCGCCCGGGGGTGCCGTCAGACTGGGCTGGCGCGCTCACGTGAGCATTCTCCAACTCAATCGCCACGCGGCCCAGTCGACGCTTAGCGAAGGCCGACAGCGTCACCGTATCGCGCGGCGGCGGCACATTGGCGATCAGCTTCTCGGCGGCCTCCACCCGATACTTCGGCTTCGACGTGCGGGCGGGCGGGCCGCGGCGCAGCCAGGCCAACTCCTTACGAGCCAAATTGCGTCGCCGCTCTTCGGCCGCATCGGCCAGGCGCGAACGCTCGGCACGAGCAAAGACCCAATCGTTGTAGCCGCCCTCGTACTCATCGACGCCACCGGAGTGCACCTCCCAGGTGCGCTGCGCGACCGTGTCGAGGAACCAGCGGTCGTGCGTCACCACCACCAGCGCGCTGCGTCGGGAGACCAAGTGATCAGCGAGCCACGCCACGCCCTCAATATCGAGGTGGTTGGTCGGCTCGTCAAGGATCAGCAGATCCGCCTCGGTGATCAGCGCGGCCGCCAGCGCGACCCGGCGGCGCTGTCCACCTGACAGTGCGTCCACACCGCGCTCCAGAAGTTCGTCGACGCCCAGTCCGGACAGAATCCCCCGCACGCGGGCATCGGAGGCCCACTGGTGCTCGGCGATGTCGGCACCGAGCACCACGTCGGAAACCGTGGCACCCGAGGGCAATTCGCCGCGTTGGGTCACGGTCACCACATCGATGCCGCCGACCCGGGAGACCCGACCCGAGTCTGGTTCCGTAATGCCCGCAATGATCTCCAACAGCGTCGTCTTGCCGCCACCATTCAGGCCGACGACGCCGATGCGCTCACCCTCGTGCACACCGACACTCACCTCGCTCAGCAGCGGCTTGATCCCGAAGCTCTTGCTGATCTTCTCGGCGACGACCAGCGACGTATTGGTACCCGGCGCCATCAGTGCACCGGAACCAATCGCGCGCCCGGCACCGGCCCGTGGGCAGTGCGCACCGCCTTCGCGACACCGAGGCCGGACAGCTCCGCGGCCACTGCCACTGCTGCTTCGGCGCTCTCGCACAGAAACGCGCACGTCGGTCCGGAGCCGGACACCATACCGGCCAGCGCGCCGGCTTCGGCACCAGCGCGCAAGGTGCGCCGGAGCAGCGGCTGCAATGACAGTGCCGCAGGCTGCAGCTCGTTGTGCAGCAGGGGGGCCACCGCACGCACGTCGCCGGAAGCCAGCGCCTGCATGAGCTCGTCCGGTCGCTCCGGCCGCGGCACCGTCTCGCCCCGACCAGCGCGCAGCCGATCGAGTTCCCGGTACACCTGGGGAGTGGACAGGCCGGTCTTAGACAGCACGATCACCCAATGCAGCTCACCGCGGTGCAGCGTGGGAAGCAACTTCTCGCCGCGATTCGTTCCCAACGCGGCGCCGCCGAGCAGGGCGAACGGAATGTCGCTGCCGAGCGACCCGGCGAGCTCCATCAGGTCGTCGCGCGACACATCCAGACGCCACAGCCGCGCCGCGGCCAACAAGGCTCCGGCGGCGTCGGCCGAGCCGCCGGCCATCCCCCCGGCGACCGGAATTTGCTTGTCGATGTCGATCGCCACTGCGCGGTCGGCCACACCAGCGTGGTCGGCCAGCGCCGCCACCGCGCGCGCCGCGAGATTGCTCGCAGCGGTGGGCACATCGCGCTGCCCTTCACCGCGCACCGCAATGGAGATCTCGGCCGCAGCGCGGACGGTCACCTCGTCGTCCAT
>NZ_JBAQWU010000396.1:0-5574 GCF_049299075.1 Gordonia sp. (in: high G+C Gram-positive bacteria) | reverse complement strand
CTTGGTCGCCTTCGCCGTCGCCGATGTGACCTTCGCCGGGGATTTTCTCTTCGGTGTCGTCGTCGCCGCGATCCCGGCGGCGTAGTCGTCCTTGTTCTTCTCCGCACCGAGGCCGGTGCCGGTGGTGTCGTCCTCGCGCAGGCACATCGACCGGACCACATTGTGGTAGGTCACCAGGCCGTAGGTGAGCGGAAGATCGAGGATCTTGCCAACGATCTGGAATGGTCCGAATCCGAGATCAAGCGGTTTGGTAGCAGCCGCGCCGATCTCGGTGAAAAGGTGCACGGCCAGGTAGTACGAGAAATACGCCGCGGTGAGTGATTTGGTGACGGTCAGCTGGTCCAGCGGCACCGTCTCGCCGAGATTCTTACCCTCGCCCAGGTTGTGGCCCAGGCCGATCAGAATATCCAGCGGCGCACCGCCGAAAACCGGGATTACCGCACCTCCGATATAGGACGCGATTGTGCCCGCGGTGCTCCAGTCGTACGGGTCGGCCGGGATCAGGTGATGCGGTACCTGCACGGCGCGCATCTGGCCGAGGAGCTGGCGCACCTGACCGTCGATCTGGCGTTTGGCCGCGGTGGTCGGGGCCTGCAGTTTGGCGGCCTCCCCGGTGCGGGTGACAATGCGGCCCAGCGTGAGATCGCCGACCGGCACGCAGGTGTCGGTGTCGGCCAGGCCGAGTTGGTCGGCGATCGATCGGATGATCGGATGAATCGGAATGTCGTAGACGACGGCCTCGCTCGCCGCGCCAGCCCTGCTCTTCTGCTCGTCGGTCACCTCGGCGATACAGTTTTCCACGATGGCCTCGCTGATCGCCTGATAGGCCTGCGTGAGACCGAGCCGGATCACAGCGAAGCCGACGCTCAGGAGTGTGCCGTAGTTGAGCATGCTGAGGGCATCGACGTCTGGGATGACGGCCCCAGAAAGATCGAAGATTTCCGGTGCCACACCGACGCTGAACTTCGCGGGCTCCAGGATCCCGGTGAAGAACACGAGCCACGCGGTCTCGACTGCCTGGGACAGGGTGATGTTGCCGACCGGGATCGCTTCGTTCTCCTTGCCGTCGCGGATCTTCAGCAGGGCCGAGACGATGGCCTGCGAATGTGGAGAGCGGTACTTGGTGGACGGGTCGTCGTCGTCGGCACCGAGGGCCTTCGGATGGTCGGAGAGGCCGAGGGTCGACACGGTGATGCCCTGCATATCGCGCTTGACCATCGAACTCTGCGCCAACACGGCGTCGCGGGCTTGCGGCGGAAGGCTGGGCAGCAGCGACTGGACCAGGGACTCGTAGATCACCGCCAGGGTGGTGAACTCGCCGCTGACGCAGGTGCGATCGACGGTCTCGGTGTCCTTGGGGGTGGCCAGCAACGGAGTCGCCGACCGGGCGATGCGGTCCTGGCGTTGTTTGTAGGTTTCGGCCCGCGGCGGCTGCTTTTCGGCGGCCTTCGCCTTCGGTGTCTTCTTCGCGGCGGGCGCCGGCGCGAACGCGGTGAGCGCGATCGGCTCGGGGCGCAGGACCTCGGCGGCCCGGGCGTTTGGAACAGCGCCATGCGCGAGGAAGGCGCCAGCGACGACGACAACGGTGGTTTCCAGGGCGATGCGCTTACTGCGCGTCACCAGGACAGACTTATTCACTTCTTCTCCAGGTACCCGACGTTCCAGATTCGATATCGAACCCTATCCCAAGGGGAGCCTTACTTGGCAACGCATGGGTGAACCGGAGGTGAGCGGTAGGCTCTGTCCGGTGAATCCTCAGCTCCCTGCCACCGTTCCGTTGCGCGATCCTGACACAGTGGACGCGCTCGGCGGCATCCTGCGGGAACGCGGCTACAGCTCAGCGGGCATCGACGGCCTTCTCGGCGAGGAGGCCGGGGCGGCACTCGTCTCCGGTATCTGGTGGCCGGCGCTGCGTGCGACCCGCTGTGCACCGGCAGCTCAGCGGCCACTGGCGACCTTGATCCGGCTCTTTCTCCTCGGCAGCTCGGAGCCGGAAGGTGTCGTCGCGCAGGCATTTTCGCCGTTGAGCGTGGCAACGCTGGTTGAGCAGGGTGTGCTCGCCGCCGTAGGCGACGGCTATCGGGCGATCCTTGACATCCGGCCGCACGGTTCCGACCAGGCCGACTTCCTCGTCGTCAGTGATCAGGATGCGTTGCTGCGGTCCGGTCCGCTGGCGAGCGACCACGTGCTCGGCATTGGCGGCGCGTCGATGTCATTGGCGCAGGCGGTGATCCGCACCCCGGTCCGCCGCGCGCTGGACTTGGGGACCGGGTGCGGAATCCAGGCAGTGCACCTGGATTCGCATGCCGACACAATCGTCGCCACCGACACCAATCCCCGGGCGCTGGCCCTGGCCGCGGTGACGGCGCGACTCAACGCGATGGTGTGGGATCTGCGCGCGGGTAGTTTGTTCGAACCAGTCGCCGGTGAGACCTTCGACCTGATCGTGGCGAACCCGCCCTTTGTCGTCGGTGCAGGCAGCCAGGACTACATCTATCGAGATTCCGGGATCGCGGGCGACGGCATCAGCCGCCAATTGATCGAGCAAGTCGGCGCGCACCTGGAGCCCGGCGGCATCGCGCAGCTGTTGGCCAACTGGATCGTCCACGACGTCGACGACTGGCAGCGGCGTATCGGGGAGTGGGTGCGCGGCACCGGGCTGGACGCCTGGGTGGTGCAACGCGAACTCGCCGACCCGATCAGCTACGTCTCGCTCTGGGTCGCCGACGCAGGGGAGTCGCTGGACGGTGCCGCCGAACGCGGCGCGGACTGGCTCGACTGGTTCGAACGCGAACAGATCGTCGGCATCGGCATGGGGCTGGTGACGCTACGTAAACCGGAGATCGACCGCGCGCCGGACGTGGTGATCGAGGAGATCACCGCGGCCGGGCAAGAAGTGACCGGCTTCGAAGCGCAGTCCTGGTGGGCGCGCCGCGACTACCTGCGCACCACCACTGACGCCGAACTGCTGGGCGCCGCGCTGAGCACCGCACCGGTCTTCCTGGAATCGCAGTCACTCCCCGGCGCCGACGGGTGGCAACAAGTTGCCGCCGCGGTCACCCGGCCCGGTGGCCCCGGTGCCGTGCTGCCTGTCGACGAGGTGATGACGGCGCTGCTGGCCGGGTGTCGCGGGGAAGTGCCGCTGATCACGCTGATCGATCTCCTCGCGGATTTTCACGGGGTGGACGCCGGTGCGCTGGCCGAAGTCACCCTGCCCGTTGTCCGCGAAGCACTCGGCCGCGGGATCCTGTACGCGGCGCAGTAGCGGTCAGTGTGCGGCGGTATCGAGCGCGGCCGCCAGGTCCGCACGCAGATCCGCGACGTCCTCCAGTCCCACCGAAAAGCGCAGGTGCCCATAGGTGCGGAAGCCTTCGGGGTAGGCGGCCACCCGCGGACCGGAGGTGCCGACGTGCACGATGAGCGACTCGTCGTGCCCGACCGAGACGGCCGAGGTGATCACCCGCAGGTCGTCGATGAAACGGTTCTGCAGGTCGGGGTCGCCGTCCAGTGCGAAGGCCATGATCCCGCCGAAGCCGCGACCGGCGAACAAACGGGCCGCGACCTCGTGCTGCGGGTGACTCGGCAGCCCCGGATAGGCCACATAGGCCACGCGCGGATCGTCGTGGAGGAAGCGCGCCAGCTCTGCCGCCGAGGCCTGATGCTGCGCCAATCGCAGCGGGAGCGTCACCGAGCCGCGCACGATCAACCAGGCGTTGAACGGCGAGATCACGCCCCCGACGTCCACCATCGCCTCGGCCCGAATCGGCTCGATCAGCTCGGCGCGCCCGATCACCGCACCGCCCATCGCGTCGCCGTGGCCGTTGATGTACTTGGTCAGCGAGTGGATCACCAGATCCGCGCCGTCGTCGAGCGGCCGGTACAGCGGCGGCGGCGTGAACGTAGAATCGACGACGAGCAGTACACCTCGCTCCCGCGCAAGCTGCGCCAGAGCCGGAATATCGGCCACCTTGGTCGTCGGATTGGCGATCACCTCGGTGCACAGCAGCTTCGTATTCGGCCGGATCGCGGTGGCCACCGCATCCAGGTCGGTGATGTCGACGAAGGTGGCTTCGATGCCGTACTTGCGCGGCAGCAACGATGTCCACAGCTTGTAGGTTGCCTCGTAGGTGGTGTCGGAGACGACGACGTGGTCGCCAGAGTTCACGTGGGTGAAGAACACCGCGTGGAGCGCCGCCACTCCGGAGGCCAGCGCCAGCGCATCCTCACCGTGCTCCAGTACGGCCAACTTCTGTTGCAGCGCAATCTGATTCACGCCGGTGTTGCGGGTGTAAGTCAAGTGATCGGGATTAGACCAGTCCATCGTCGACGGGTCGTACGGCAGGTGATACGAGTTCGCCATCGTGATGGGAACCCGGATCGCCTCGCCCTCACGGTGCGAGAAGTTCCCCGCGTGCACGCTCAGTGTCTTCTCGCCGAGGCCGCCGGGTTCGGATGCGCTCGGTCGGCGGTTGTGCGGTTTCGGGCGTGTCACGGTGTTCTCCTCGGCTCTGCTTCATCTGCTGCGCCCAGGCGGACAGGATCGCTGGCGCATCGTGCAGCTTGTGGATTCGCAGACCCGTGCGAATCTCCGCCCAGCACCAGCATCCCGCGAAGACGGCGACCGCGGCCACCGTCGAGACACCCAGGCCCCACGGCCGGAAGACGAACAGCATCGGGATGGCGACCAGAGCCAGCGCCTGAATCACGTACGAATCCAAGCTGCGCGCCCCAACCATGACGAGCGGCCGGAACCAGTCGTGACCACTCCACTGTAGGAGGCGTCGGAAGACCGCGTAGACGGCGGTGACCACCAGCCACGCCGCGAGGGCTCGGACCGGACCGAGGTGGACCTTGCCGATCAACTCTGCACTGTCGGCGAAGGCGCCGGTGCGCACGGCGATCACAATCGCCAGCCAGACCAGCAGCGTCGCGCCCAGCAGGGCAGGCAGGATCGAGTCAAGCCGTTGCGCCACGCGCCACTGACGCCAATGCCAGCCGAGGACCATCGCGGGGACGAAGAGCACCTGCCAGGCTAGCCAGTTCTGCACTGGCCCACCGCCGGGATGGGCGTAAATGACCATCCATTCGGCGGTGACCACCTGGCTGATCACGTAGCCGGTCAGCGAGGCGGCCAGCACCAGCGGCCACCGGCCCCGGACGAGGAGTGGCAGCACCGCGAAAGCCAGCGTCATCAGCACCATGTAGCAGACGAGAATGCTGCCGCCGCTGGGTAGAAAGCGCATGGTGAACGCCCACCATAGTTGCTGGATGAGCGATTCCCCGTGCGGAAGCGTAGTGAGCATCCGGAACTCGCGGGCCGTGAGGAACATACCCGCGGTCACCGCCACCAGCGACATGAGGAGCTGAGCGAGGTAAAGCACGCCCACCCGCTTGGCCAGACTGCGGTAGGAGAAGTCGAGGTCGTGCGCGCCCATCCAGCGTCGGTGGACGATGCCGAGCATCATCCCGGAGAGCAGGACGAAGGCACTCATTCCGTCGACGAACGGGTAGGCGTGTGTGGGTAGGGCGATCAGCATGCCGTTGGCGAAGTGCAGGCTGACCATGCTCCAGATC
>NZ_JBAQWU010000395.1:0-4215 GCF_049299075.1 Gordonia sp. (in: high G+C Gram-positive bacteria) | reverse complement strand
CGGCTGCACCGCCGATGCGTGCCCAGCAGCAGCGCGCACCGCAGCCGCCGTCGCGTCCGGTCCCGCGGCAGCACCCGCCATCGGCGCCGTTCTCGTCGAACCCGTTCTCGTCGAACCCGGGCAGTCAGGGTTTCGGTCGTCCGGCCCCGCCGCCCGCATTCGGGACTCTGCCCGACGCGCCGCACCTGGCGGCCCTGCACAATAACGCGTCGGCGGTCTACCAGGTGCCCGGTGAACTGCGCGGTGGACGCGAGACCATTGCGGTCACCGGCGCGCGGAGCGTTGGGCGCACCCCGGATAACGACATTGTCGTCAACGACGTGCTGGCGTCGCGCCGCCACGCGCGCCTCACCCCGGCCGGCGGTGGCCTCGTGATCGAGGATCTCGACAGCGTCAACGGCACCTTCGTGAACGGTCACCGGGTCTCGCGGCAGTCGCTGACGGAGAACGATGTCGTGACCATCGGCAATAGTGACTTCGTGGTGTCTGGTGGCAACCTCATGCGCGGCCAAGCCCGCGCTATGGTCGGCGGCGGCCTGCAACTCGACGGCATCGGCCTGACTGTCGACGGTGGCAAGGTGCTCCTCAACGACATTTGTTTCCAGGCTGCCCCGGGCACTCTGACCGCCATCATTGGTCCGTCAGGCGCAGGTAAGTCGACGGTCTCCAAGATCGCGGCCGGACTGAACAGTCCGACCGTGGGCCGGGTGACCTTCGAAGGCCGCGATGTGAATGCCGAATACGAGGCGCTGCGCAACCGCATCGGCATGGTTCCGCAGGATGACGTCCTGCACAGCAAGCTGACCGTCCGCCAGGCGCTGCGCTATGCCGCAGAGCTGCGACTGCCCGCCGATCTCTCGACATCCGATCGCGATGCGGTGATCGATGGAGTCCTGGCCGAGCTCTCGCTGACCGAGCACGCGCAAACCCGGATCGACAAGCTTTCCGGTGGGCAGCGTAAGCGCGCGTCGGTCGCTATGGAACTCCTTACCGGGCCGTCTCTGCTGATTCTCGACGAGCCGACCTCGGGCCTGGACCCGGCGCTGGACCGCCAGGTGATGCAGACGCTGCGGGCGCTGGCCGACGCCGGCCGTGTGGTGCTGGTGGTGACGCACTCGGTGGCGCACCTGGAAATCTGCGATCAGGTGCTGCTGTTGGCGCCGGGAGGCAAGACCGCCTACTGCGGTGATCCCAAGACCAAATCGGCCGAACTCGGTACCGACGACTGGGCTGAGATCTTCGAGCGCACCGCCCGTGAACCGGACGCGGTCTGGGATGAGTACCGTCGTCGGCACCCGCACCGTCCACCACCCGCCGCCCCTGCGTGGGGTCCTTCGGCGCCGGCGCCGCAGGCCCAGCCGATGCGCCAACTCAGTACGGTGGCCCGGCGCCAGGTCCGGCTGATTTTCGCCGACACCGGCTACCTGGCCTTCTTGATTGCCCTGCCGGTAGTGCTCGGTCTGCTCACGTTGGTGATTCCCGGCGACGCCGATTTCGGGGCAGACCCGGCCGATCCGCGCGCCTCGGCGGCGGTGAAATTGCTGGTGGTGCTGGTGATTGGCGCGGCGTTCATGGGTGCGGCGCTGACCGTGCGTGATCTGGTGTCCGAGCGCGCGATCTTCGAACGGGAACGGGCGGTCGGCCTGCGGCCCGAGGCATATCTGTTCGCCAAAGTGGTCGTGTTCTTCGCGCTCGCGATTCTGCAGGCCGCCGTGATGCTGGGCATCACCTTCGCGCTGCGCGGTCTGCCGGAGGAGGGCGGGGTGCTGCTACCGCCGCCGGTAGCGCTGTTTGTCGCGATCGCGGCGCTGGCCTGTGTCAGCACGCTGGTAGGACTGGCGATCTCGGCGCTGGTGAAATCGAACGAGCAGACCATGCCGCCGTTGGTCATCGTGGTCATGGTGCAGCTGGTGTTCTCTGGCGGTCTGTTTGCGATCACCGGCCCCGGCGGGTTCCTGTCCTGGATCTTTCCGGCGTTCTGGGGTTACGCGGCGGCCGCGCAGGCGGTCGATCTGCCCAAGACCAATCCGCAGGCCGAACAGGTCAGCTCCGGCGACTACCCGCTGTGGGAGCCGGAGATCGCACACGCGGTGCTCTGCTACAGCGTGCTGGGTGTGATGGCAGTGGCGCTGACAGCGCTGATCTACTCGCGATTGAAGCTCCGTAAGCGCTGAGGAATAGGCTGGCGTCCATGGAACGGATCATCGGCACGGAAGTGGAATACGGGATCTCCGCACCGGGCGACCGGAGCGCCAACCCGATCATGACCTCCACCCAGGCGGTGCTGGCCTATGCGGCGGCGGCCGAGGTGCCACGCCGTGAGCAGCGCACCCGGTGGGATTACGAAGTGGAGTCGCCGATGCGCGACGCCCGCGGCTACGACCTCGGGCGCCATCGCGGTCCGGCACCGATCATCGACGCCGATGAGATCGGTGCGGCCAATATGATCCTCACCAACGGCGCGCGCCTGTACGTCGATCACGCCCATCCCGAGTACTCCGCACCGGAGGTACGCGATCCGCTGGATGCAGTGATCTGGGATAAGGCTGGCGAGCGCGTGATGGAGGAGGCCGCCCGCTACGCAGCGAGCGTTCCGGGTGCTCCGAAGCTGCAACTGTACAAGAACAACATCGACGGAAAAGGCGCGTCGTATGGCACGCACGAAAACTACCTGTGCAAGCGGGAGACGCCGTTCGATGCGATCGTCACCGGCCTCATGCCGTTTTTCGCTTCGCGCCAGGTGATCTGCGGTTCCGGCCGCGTCGGGATCGGTCAGCACGGCGAAGAGGACGGGTATCAGCTGAGTCAGCGCGCCGACTACATCGAGGTGGAAGTCGGCCTGGAGACCACCCTCAAGCGTGGCCTGATCAATACCCGCGACGAGCCGCATGCCGAGCCGGACAAGTACCGGCGTCTGCATGTGATCATCGGCGACGCGAATCTGGCCGAGACCGCCACCTACCTGAAGGTGGGTACCACGGCGTTGGTGCTTGACTTGATCGAGGCTGGCGTCGATCTGTCCGATCTAGCGCTGGCCTGGCCGGTGAACGCCGTTCACGAGATCAGCCACGACCCGACGCTCACCACCGCGGTGGCATTGGCTGATGGACGCGAGCTGACCGGTTTGGCGCTGCAGCGCGAATATCTGGCACGGGTCCGCGATCACCACGCGCGCACGGCAAACGACGACCCGCGTGCCGCCCATGTCGTCGAGACCTGGGCCGATGTCCTCGACAAGCTAGAGCGCGATCCGATGGAATGCGCCGAGATTCTGGATTGGCCGGCAAAGCTGCGTCTTCTGGAGGGTTTCCGGCAGCGCGAAGGCCTCTCGTGGGGCGCCTCGCGACTCAAGCTCATCGACCTGCAATACTCCGACGTCCGCCTGGACAAGGGACTGTACAACCGTCTCGTTGCCCGCGGCTCCATGTCGCGCCTGGTGACCGAAGAGCAGGTGCAACGGGCGGTGGCGAACCCGCCGGCCGACACCCGCGCCTATTTCCGCGGCACCTGCGTCAGCCGGTTCGGCGCCGACGTCGCCGCGGCCAGCTGGGACTCGGTGATCTTCGACCTTGGCGAGGACACGCTCGTCCGTATTCCCACTATGGAACCGTTGCGCGGTACCAAGGAGATGGTCGGCGACCTGCTCGAGTCGGCCACCTCCGCAGCCGATGTCGTCACTGGCTTGAAGGCCTAGCCCGGCGGGCATCTGCGGCCCTCCCCGAGCGGGAGCCCGGCACCGGTAGGGTGGACCCACTACTTCTTCCAGGAGGCTTTCGATGGCGCAGGAGCAGACCACACGCGGCGGCGGCAGCGGTGATGACGATGCGATCGGCGGCGGCCCCGCAGGTCAGGAGCGCCGCGAGAAGCTCGCCAGCGAGACCGACGATCTACTCGACGAGATCGACGATGTACTCGAGGAGAACGCGGAAGAATTCGTGAAGGCCTATGTCCAGAAGGGCGGCCAGTGAACGACACCTCGTCGTTCGCTGAATACCTCCGGGTCAACGCTCCCGATCGGCTGCCCGGGGGGACCCTTCGACAAGCTCAGGGGGCGGGGGCGGGGACGGTTCAGGGGGCGGGGGCGGGGATGCTTTCGGGGGCCGGGGCGGACCTGCCGCACGGGACGACGATCGTCGCGGTCGCCTATCCCGGCGGGGTCGTGCTGGCGGGCGATCGCCGCGCGACGATGGGCAATGTGATCGCTACCCGCGATAT
>NZ_JBAQWU010000394.1:0-2052 GCF_049299075.1 Gordonia sp. (in: high G+C Gram-positive bacteria) | reverse complement strand
AAACTTACCTTGCGCGGCCAATTGTCGATACCCCGACTGGGATGTCGTGCCTGCGCGTCATACGAACATATGCATCTGCGCCGACCCAAAGTTCCCATGTCCCCATTTCGGGTGCCCTGCCGATAAGCTGTCTTTGTTCGCACCATAGTGTTCGCCGTCGGCGTTCACGGTGAGGTGAGGTGGATGCGGTAATGGATCTTTGGGGGGAGTGCAGGTGACGACCAGCGGCAGCGAGCCAGTCCGGGCGATCCGAGTTGGGATGGTGGACGACCACCGCGCGCCGGTGTGGGGCATCGAGCGCATTCTGCAGGACCATGACGATCTCGAGTTCGTTGCCTCCGCGACAACGGTCACTGAACTGCTCGACCAGACCACCGACCTCGACGTGGTGATTCTCGACCTGCGACTCGGTGACGGCACCTCGCCGCGGGAGAACGTTGCGCGCCTGGCCGATCACAACATCGGGACCGTCGTCTACACCTCCGGTGAGCATCCCGACCTGCTGCGGTCGGCGGCCCGCGCCGGCACGCTGGGTGTGGTGCTCAAGTCCGCGCCGGAAGAGGAGATCGTCGGCGCCGTCCGGGCGGGTGGCCACGGCGACACCGTCCTGACCACCGAATGGGCGGCCGCTATCGACGGTGACCCCAACCTCGACGCCGTCGACCTCAGCCCGCAGCTGCAGCGCGTGCTGACGCTGTACGCATCGGGCGGTACGTCGATCAGCGTCGGCGAAGAACTCGGCGTTGCACCAGACACGGTCAACGAGTACCTCAAACGCATTCGGCAGAAGTATGCCGATGCCGGTCGTCCGACCCGAACCAAGCTGGACTTGTTTAAACGGGCTGTCGAAGACGGTTGGCTGCCGATGCCGCACCGTTCGCGCAATGACTGACCGATAGGCGCGACAGTGGCTGCGAAGCGACCAACGCCAGGCAGTGCCGTCGCGCATGCATCGGGAGAAATCAGCGAACAGCGCCGAATCCTGACGGTGATGGCTCGTTTCGTCGGTGTCGGCTTTGTCGCCTACTTCGCTGTCGCAATCCCCGAGATCGGTCAACCGCCGGGACTGGTGGCATCGTGGTTCCCTCCCGTCGCAGTGTTCCTGGTGCTTGGCCCGGCCATCGCACTGATCGTCACGACCTTTGTGCCCACCGGAACGCGGTACCTTCCGCTGTTGCTGATTCTGTGTGCCGTCGGGTACGTCGCGGCATGCCTGCTGTGGTTCGCGGCGTGGACGGGGATCGAATCGGCGTCAGTCCGAGTGACGTGGCTGGTGAACTTCGGTGGTCTGCCGAGTATGGCGATCGCGCTGCTGTGGCTCCGACCCGCGATTGCGATGCTGGCGGTCGGCGCCTTCCTGCCCACGTGGATCACCGTGACCGGGCGGATCGACGGGATCTCCGAGAACGCCGTGGTGCTGGAGTCGCTGTGGACCATCCTGTTCACTGCGCCCATCATGGTGGCCTGCCGCATGCTGGTGCGCACCGGCGGCATCCTCGATGAAACCAGGTCCGGGGCGATGCAGGCGGCCGCAGACTCCGCCGCCGCCGCGGCGCGCAACTCCGAACGCTCGCGCTTTGATGCGCTGATCCACGATCGCGTCATCGCCACCCTGGTGGCCGCGAAGGGCCAGCGCGACGATCCGCGCCTGCCCGGACAGGCGCAGCAGGCACTGGAAGAACTGTCCCGCATTGCGGACGGTCATGACGAGAAAGCCCAGTTGAGCGCCGCCGAAACGGTCGCTCGGCTACGCGCCGTGGCCTCCAGCGTCGACGTCGACGTTCCGATCGGCCTGGTCCCGACCGACGGGCTCGATCACGCGGTGCCACGCTATCCGGAGGCCGCTGTGCGCGCGGTCAGCGAAGCGCTCGGCGAGGCGCTGCGCAATTCCAGCATGCACGCGGGCGCCGACGCCGAGCGGGTGGTGCTGGTGGACCTGTTCGCCGACGCGTTCGAGGTGTCGGTGGCCGACAACGGGGTCGGCTTCGACGTAGCTGCGGTGCCTCCGGAGCGCCTGGGCATCGTCGTCAGTATTCGCGCGCGGCTCGCCGA
>NZ_JBAQWU010000393.1:0-13213 GCF_049299075.1 Gordonia sp. (in: high G+C Gram-positive bacteria) | reverse complement strand
CGGTGATGGTGAGCAGGTCGGCGAGCACCTGGCACGGATGGAAGCTGTCGGAGAGCGCGTTGACCACCGGGACGGTGGCGTACTCGGCGAGGTCGTCGAGCCGGTCCTGGCCGAAGGTCCGCCAGACCACGGCGTCGACGAATCGCGACAGCACCCGCCCGGTGTCGGCGAGCGACTCGTCCCGGCCCATCTGGGTGGTGGTGCCGTCGACCACCACGGCGTGGCCGCCGAGCTGAGCGATACCCACCTCGAACGAGAACCTGGTGCGCGTCGAGTTCTTGTCGAAGATCACCCCGATGGCGCGCGGCCCGGCCAGCGGTTTCGGTCCGGTCGGGTCGGCTTTGAGTCGGGCGGCGAGCGCCAGCACCTCGGCTTGTTCTTCCGGGCTCAGATCGTCATCGCGAAGAAAGTGGCGGGTCATCGGCTCACTCCTGGTTTTCCGCTGCCTGCGTGGCGGCGTCGAGAATGGCGGGCAGGGCGGCGACGAAGCCGTCCGCCTGCTCCTGGCTGAGGATGAGTGGGGGCGCGAGCCGCAGCACGTCCGGCGCAGGGGCGTTGATCAAGAAGCCCGCCGCCCGCGCGGCCGCTTCGGTCTCCTTCGAGATCGGTGCGTTCAGCACCACACCCAGCAGCAGACCGTCGCCGCGCACCCGGTTGATCTGCCGATGCCCCAGCTCCTCGATCGCGGCCGCCAGCGATTTACCGAGCGCATCGACGTGGTCGAGGAGGGCATGGTCGTCGATGTAGGTCAGCACGGCCAACGCGGCAGCGGCGGCGGCGGGGTTGCCGCCGAAGGTGGTGCCGTGGAGGCCGGGACCGAACAAGTCGGCGGCCGGGCCGGTGGCGATCACCGCGCCGATCGGCAGGCCACCGCCAAGGCCCTTGGCGAGCGTCATCACGTCCGGCACGATGCCGGCCCGCTGGTGGGCGAACATCACTCCGGTGCGGCCGATTCCGGTCTGCACCTCGTCGAGGATCAGCAGGGCGCCGTGTTCGGTGGTGATCCGCCGAGCCGCGGCCAGGTAGTCCGGTCCGGGCACCACGACACCGTTCTCCCCCTGGATTGGCTCCAGGATTACCGCGGCAGTCCGCTCACTCACCGCTGCTTCCAGCGCGGCGATGTCGCCGTACGGCACAAAATCGACGCCGGCGGGCATCGGCTCGAACGGCGCCCGCTTGGCCAGCTGCCCGGTCATCGCAAGCGCGCCCATGGTGCGGCCGTGGAAGCCGCCCTCGGCGGCGATGATCTGCGGCCGCCCGGTCAGTCGGGCCAGCTTGAAGGCCGCCTCGTTGGCTTCGGTACCCGAGTTACACAGAAAGACTTTGCTGTCGGTCTGGCCGAAGGCGTCGAGCAGCTTCTCGGCGAGCTCCACCGCAATCGGCGAGACGTACAGGTTCGAGACATGCCCAAGGGTGCTCAGTTGCGTCGAAACCGCCTGCACCAGTTCGGGATTGGCGTGCCCGAGTGCGTTGACGGCGATGCCGCCGAGTAGGTCGAGGTACTCCTTGCCGTCGGCGTCGTAGACCACCGCACCTTCGCCGCGGACCAGCGCGACCGGCGGGATGCCGTAGTTGTTCATCAGCGCGGCGGACCAGCGCTCCTGCAGTGGGGCGGTCATTTCGCCTCCTCCTTCTCCAGCAGCCCGGTTTTCTCCAACAACACCGTGGTCCCTGCGGTCGATTCAGTGAGTAGTGCGGCCAGCACGGCGTGCGGCTCGCGGCCGTCGATCACGTGGGCGGCGCGCACGCCGCCATCGACGGCGGCCAGGCACGCTTCCATCTTCGGGATCATCCCGGAGTCCAAGCGCGGCAACAGTTCCCGCACCTCGTCGGCAGCGATCGTCGACACCAGCGAGCCTTTGTCCGGCCAATCGGTGTACAGGCCCTCGACGTCGGTGAGCATGACCAGATGCTCGGCGCCGAGCGCTGCGGCCACCGCACCGGCCGCGGTGTCGGCGTTGATGTTGTGCACCACGCCGTCGTGGTCGGGTGCGATGGTCGAGATCACCGGGATCCGGCCGGCAGCGATCAAATCGTCGACGGCGGAAGTGTTGACCGCGGCGATGTCGCCGACCAGGCCAATGTCCACCTGCTCGCCGTCGACGGTGGCGGTGCGCCGGGTGGCGGTGAGCAGTTTGGCGTCCTCGCCGGTCAGCCCAATCGCGTACGGGCCGTAAGCGTTGATCAGGCCGACCAGTTCCCGGCCGACCTGCCCGAAGAGCACCATGCGGGCCACGTCCATCACCTCGGGGGTGGTGACGCGGAAGCCGCCGCGAAACTCACCCTGCAGACCCAGTTTGGTGAGCATCGCCGAGATCTGCGGGCCGCCGCCGTGCACCACGATCGGGTGAATGCCGCAGGCGCGCAGCAGCACCATATCGGCGGCGAAGGCGGCCTTGAGCGCCTCGTCGACCATGGCGTTGCCGCCGTACTTGACCACCACGCGGCGCCCGTGCAGCGCCTGCAGTGCCGGCAATGACTCCGCCAGGACCGCAGCCTTCTGTAGAGGTGTGTTCATGTCGTGTAGGCCGAGTTCTCTTCGACGTAGGCGTGGGACAGGTCGGTGGTGCGGACGGTGGCTTGCGCGTCGCCGAGACCGAGGTCGGCGATCACGTCGATGTGCAGTCCACTCAGGTCCACCTCGCGGGCGCCGGGGACGCCGGTGCCGTTCTCGCAGACCGTGAATCCGTTGAAGCTCACCGTGATCCGGTCCGGGTCGATCGTCACCGGCGCGATACCGATGGCGGCGAGTACCCGGCCCCAGTTGGGGTCGGAGCCGAACAGCGCGGTCTTGACCAGTGAGTCGCGGGCGACGCAGCGCGCCACGGTCACGGCGTCTTCTTCGGTGCGCGCGCCGGTCACGGTGATCGAGCACCGTTTGGTGACGCCTTCGGCGTCGGCCTGCATCTGGGCGCAGAGATCGTCGCACACCGCGTAGACCGCGGCGTTCAACTGTTCCTGGGTGACCTCGATGGCGCTGGCGCCCGAGGACAGCAGCAGCACGGTGTCGTTGGTGGACGTGGAGCCGTCGATGTCGAGCCGGTCGAAGGTCAGCTTGGCCGCCTCGCGCAGCGCTACGTCGAGCATCTCGGCGGTGACTTTGGCGTCGGTGGTCAAGACCACGAGCATGGTGGCCAGGGACGGCGCCATCATGCCGGCGCCCTTGGCCATACCGCCGATGTTCCAGCGGCCCGGGTGGTGCAGGGCGACCTGCTTGGCCTTGGTGTCGGTGGTCATGATGGCGTAGGCGGCGTCGGTGCCACCTTCCAACCCGCCGCCCATTTCGTGGACGATCTCGGTGACGCCGGGCAGGAGCTTTTCCATCGGCAGGCGCTCGCCGATGATGCCGGTGGAGCAGACGGCCACCTCGATGGCGCCGGTCTCGGTACCCCAGTTGGAGAGCGTCTCGGCGACGGCTTCGGCGGTGGCGTGCGTGTCCTGAAAGCCGCCAGGGCCGGTGCACGCGTTGGCGCCACCGGAGTTGAGAATCACCGCGCGCACGCGCTGGCTCTTAATGATCTCCTGGGTCCAGCGCACCGGGGCGGCCTTCACCTGGTTGCGGGTGAAGACGGCGGCGGCGGCCAGGTCGGGGCCTTCGTTGAAGACCAGCGCGAGGTCGGACTTGCCGGACGGCTTCAGACCCACGGTGAGGCCAGCCGCGCGGAAGCCGAGCGGCGCGGTGACGCCTTGGCGGCGCATCATCCGCGAGCCGAGGAGCTGCTCTAGGTGGAGTTCGATGGGGTCGCTCACGGGGCCAGTCCCACGGTGGTCAGTCCTTCGGTCTCGCCCCAGCCCAGGGCCAGGTTCATTGATTGCACGGCGGCGCCGCCGGTGCCCTTGGTCAGATTGTCCACCGCACCCACGACGGTCAGCATTCCGGACCGCTCGTCCACGGCGAGCCCGATCTGGATGGCGTTGCTACCGAGCACCGAGCCCGTCTCCGGGAACTGGCCCTCGGGGAGCACATAGACAAAGGGCTCGTCGTCGTAGGCCCTCGCATACGCCGCCCTAATCTCGTCGATGGAACCGGTGGCACGGGCGGTGACCGTCGCCAGAATGCCCCGCGACATCGGTACAAGGACCGGGGTGAAGGAGACTTCGACGGGTTGGTCGGCGACGGCCGAGAGCGCCTGGATGATTTCCGGGGTGTGTCGGTGCGTACCGCCGACGGCGTAGGCCCGCGCCGATCCGATTACCTCGGAGGCCAGCAGTTCGGCCTTGGGCGCCCGGCCCGCGCCGGAGGTGCCGGACACGGCGACCACCTGTACCCGCGGCTCGATCAACCCGGCGGCCAGCGCCGGCGCGATGGACAGAATGGAAACGGTCGGATAGCACCCGGGCACCGCAATCCGCGTCGCCCCGGACAATTCCTCCCGCGCGCCGCTCCCTGAGCCTCCCCCGCTGCTCCCTGAGCTTGTCGAAGGGTCAAGCAGCTCCGGCATCCCATACGGCCACGTGCCAGCGTGCTCACCGCCGTAGTACCGCGTCCACTCCCCCGCGTCCTTGAGCCGAAAGTCGGCACCACAGTCGATGATCAGGGTGGTCGGCGGCAGGGCGTTGGCGATCTGCGCGGACTGCCCGTGTGGGAGGCCGAGGAAGACGACGTCGTGTCCGGCCAGGATCTCCGGCGTCGTCTCGTCCAGGATGCGATCGGCCAGCGGCAGCAGGTGCTTGTGGTGCTCGCCGAGTCGACTCCCGGCGTTCCCGCCTGCGGTCAGCGCACCGATCTCCATGTCTCCGGTGGCGACGCGCGGGTGGCCGCAGAGCAGGCGCAGAATCTCGCCGCCCGCATAGCCACTGGCACCGGCAACCGCAATCCGAACAGTCATGTGAACATTATGCAACACAGTGCAATTTAATTCACTCGCGGGTTACGAACCAAACCGCACCATTCGAACACCCCAGCACTGAATCCTGGAAATCAGCCGCACCATGTGCGTCTAACACCCCGCGATCTGATGTCGGATCCACACCCGGGAAATTGTCACATGCTGTTGTTATCTTCTACTCAAAGAACGTCAATCGAACACTTGCGCACACCGGAGTGTGTAGGTAATATGGGTCATAGATAGTTCGAACGTCAATCACGGAGAGGGGCGAGTGGGATGGTTCACATCGATCGCAGCTCGCCCTGGACCAGGGTCGACCTGAAGCCGGTTGGCATGATCGAACCCGACGCCAGCGACACCAACCGCACCCAGTGCCGCGACTGGCTGGTGTACGCCTCCAACGCACGGCGCGGGCAGTCGTACCTGCATTGGGAACAGTTGCGCGGGGTCGGACAGTTCCTCGATATCGCGCTGGCCAATCTCCACGATGCAGTGATGGACGAGGGCGCCGATTTCGACCCGACCGATGCCTACTCGGTCGCACTGACCGAGATCCAAGTGATTTTCGGTATCCGCGAACCCCAGGCGCGCACCCTGGTAAATCAGACCGTCGCCATCTCCGAGCGCCTACCCCAGGTGGGCAACCTGCTGCGCGACGGGCTGATCAGCCCGGAAATGTTCGCCATCGCGGTCGCCCGCACCGCGATCGTCGACGAGACCGCCACCGTGACGGCCGTCGACGGCGCCCTCGCCGAGGCACTGCAGGCCGCCGGACACCTCTCGGAGAAGGTCGCCACCCGCGTCGCCGACCGCATCGTCGCCCAGCACGATCCCGAGGCGGTGCGCCGTCGCCGGGAGAAGGCCCAAGCCCGCAAGAACGTCACCACCCGCGACTACGCGGACGGGTTGGCCGGACTGACCATCACCACCGACGCCGAAGAAGCGCGCCTGGCGTGGGCCGCCATCAACGCTCTCGTGCAGGGCTGCTGCCCCAACGATTCACGCAGCCTGCGAGTGCGTCGTTCGGCGGCAGCCACTGCCCGGCTGCGTCGCCTCCCGTTCGCCTGTGGGTGCGGCGATGAGGCCACCTGCACCGCGACGTTGAACGAGGACGCCATCAGTGAGCGCCAAGCCCGCATCGTGATTCACGCGGTGTGCCAAAAGTCGACCCTCGAGGGCGCCGACGAGGAACCGGCGTTCCTGGACGGACACGGCGTGATCGGCGCCCAGCATGCCCGCGACCTCGCCCTACGCCCGGACGCCACCGTGCGTGACCTGGATCTCGACGGATTCAGCGCACCCGAAGACATCGCCGAATCGCCGATGCTGATCGAGAACAACACCGCCCAGCCTGCCGACCCGTACCGGCCCACCACCGCACTGGACACCGTGGTGCGCGGCCTGTTCGGCACCTGCACCGTCCCGGGCTGCGAGCGCCCGGCCTGGAGCTGCGAACTCGACCACATCGACGAATTTGACCAGATCTGCCCGGTTTCCGGTGGTCCGACGTGCCTGTGCAATATCGCCCCCAAATGCAAGCTCCACCACATTCAGAAAACCAGCGTCGGAGCCGCCAACCCCGCCGATGGCTTCGTCGACGACCTGTGGATCGACGACGACGGCACCTTGTGGACCTCGATCACCACCCCGCACGGGTTCACCGTGGAGACCGCCGCCCCCGGGCAGTGGCTGTTCCCACAACTCGACGGCGTCAAATGCCTCCACCAGCCCCAAGCGCCACCTGAGTCAGCCGTACCCCCGGACGCCGGTCCCACCGTCCCTTCCGGCGGCGGCCTCCAAGCCGCCACCGCGTACAAACACGCCTGGCGCCGCGCCGAGCGCGCCCGCCTCCGGCAACAACGCGAACGCGAAGCCCGCGAAGACCCCCCACCCTTCTAACTGTCCCGCCCCACACCCGTCTCCGCCGGGCTCTACCACGTAGGACCGGCGAGACGGGCCCCAGTCATGCACTCCGACGTCATGCACTCCGACGTCATGCGCTCCGACGGAACTCGTCGTACGTACTGGCGAGATGCGCCAGCAGGGCGCTGCGGAAGTCGTCGTTCGCAAAGAACAGGTCAAAGAGGACTCCGTTCTTCGAGTGTCGGTCGACGATGAGGTCCTTTAACCGCTCATCCAGGATCAGCTCGAACTGGCTGCGATCGTTGTGCAGCGCAACGGCTTTCATCTCATCGTCGTCGAGGAGCACGGCACGCTGCTGATCGATCCACACTTTGTCTGGCTCCCCCAGGTCGGCGCCGTACTTGTCGTTCATCAGGTCGATCAGCGCCGACAGTCGGTCTTTCTCCGGCTCGCCGGCCGAACCCTTGCCCTCACCGGGGAGGGCGACGGCCGGGTCGGTGTCGTCGCCCAGATCGATCGAACCCTCATCGGTCACCGACAGCCGCAGGTGCGTCAATTGCACCGAGCGGCTCAGTTGCGGCATTGGATCGCTGTCGGCGGCCGGCAGGTCGGCGAGTAGCAGCTTTCCGAACAGGAACAGTCGTTCCAGGTCGGGGTCGGTCCACGACATCACTTGCGAGACAAAAGAATAGGCGCGGCAGTATTGGGTGAGCTTCGCCCGGAACTCGCTCTGCGCGTCCTCGTCGAGCAGCACGAACCGCATGACGGCCGGTGCCACGTTGGCGTAGATCTGCGGCTGCAGCGCCGGGTCGTCGGACAGCAGCGCCGTGGTGGCCGCGGTCATCTCGTCGACGGAGAGCACCTGCGCCGACATCAGATCGTGTTCCATCGTGTACAGCACGTTGGGGTCGGTCGGCTGCGCGAGTGACTGATCGTAGAACGGTTCGAAGGACTGCTGGATCTCGTCGGCGGTGTTCGCGAAGTCGAGGACAAAGGTGTCTTGTTTGCCTGGACGGGTCCGATTCAGTCGAGACAGCGTCTGCACCGCCTTCACCCCGTGCAGCTTCTTGTCCACGTACATCGTGTGCAGCAGCGGCTCATCGAAGCCGGTCTGATATTTCTCGGCCACCACCAGCACCTGAAAGTTGTCCCGGAACTCGGCGGGCAGCGCCGATTCGGGAAAGCCGTTCATCAGGGACTCGGTGTAGCTGAGCTCCGGTGCCTCCGGGTCGATCACGGTGCCAGAGAAGGCGACCAGCGCGCGCAGCGGGTGCGCCCCGGCGTCGTAGCCTTTGCGTTCGATGTAGCCGTCGATGGCTTGCTTCATCCGTACCGCGTGCAGCCGCGAACGGGTCACGACCATCGCTTTGGCGCGGCCGTCGATCTTGCCCGCTGTCTTGGCCCGGAAGTGCTCGACGATCACCTCGGCTTTGGCCTGGAGCATGTACGGGTGCAGTGAGGCGAACCGCGCCAGTGCTGCCCGCCCCTTGGAGGTGTCCAGTTCGGGGTCGTCGGAGCCGGCGTTAGCCAGCTTGTAGTACGTCGAATAGGTGGTGTAGTTGGCGAGCACGTCCAGGATGAAGCCCTCGTCGATGGCTTGGCGCATCGAGTAGGTGTGGAACGGCTCCTTGACCCCGTCCGCATTGCGTTGCCCGAAGGTTTCCAGGGTCTTCGGTTTGGGGGTGGCGGTGAAGGCGAAGAACGAGAGGTTGCGCTGTTTGCCGCGCTGCCGGGCACTCTCGAGTAGCAGATCGTCGGCGTCGGCGGCTTCCTCGGCTTCGGCCTCGGCGAATTCGGCCGCGTCCAGGGCGTCGGCCTTCCCGCCGAGCACCGATTTGAGCTTCTTCACCGAGTCGCCGGTGGTCGACGAGTGCGCCTCGTCGACGATCACCGCGAACCGGCGGCCGGCGATGGCCCGTCCCTGCCCCTCAGCGGCTTCCGCGGCCGCGACTTTGGCGACCACCGGGAACTTCTGCAGTGTGGTGATAATGATGCGCGCCGCATTGCCTTCCAGCGCTTCTTTCAGTTGGGCGGAGTGTTTGTCGACGCGGACGATGGTGCCCGGCGTGTGGTCGAGTCCGGCGACGGTGTCTTGCAGTTGCCGGTCGAGCACTCGCCGGTCGGTGATCACCACGATCTTGTCGAAGATCGGCTGATCGGCGGCGTCGTGCAGCCGGGACAGCGCGTGTGCCGACCACGCGATGGTGTTCGACTTGCCCGATCCGGCCGAATGCTGGATCAGCCGGTCGACGCCCGGCCCGTCGGCGTAGGTCGCGGCCAGGATCGCCCGGACCGCATCCCACTGGTGGTAGCGCGGGAACAGCACGGTGCTGCCCTGCGCGTGAATGAAGTTTTCGATCAGTTGCAGCCAGGCGTCGCGCTGCCACACCTGCTCCCATAGGTAGGCGGTCTGATAGCCGTCCGACGGCGGGTTCCCGGCCGCCCCGGGCTGTCCCGGCCCGGCCGAGCCCTGGTTGAACGGGAGGAAACGGGTCTGCTCCCCGGCGAGTTGGGTGGTCATCGCCACCCGGTGCGGGTCGACGGCGAAGTGCACCAGCATGCGGTTGGCGAAGATCTTGTCGTGCGGGTTGCGGTCGGCACGGTACTGGGTCATCGCGTCGTCGAGGTTCTGTCCGGTGAGCGGATTCTTCAGCTCCGCCGACGCCACCGGAATCCCGTTGACCACCAGCGCCAGATCCAGCGAATCGGCAGGCTTGGACTCCGAGTGATGCAGTTGCCGAGCGACGACGAGACGATTGGTGCGGTATCGCTCGATCAGCTCCGGTGCGAGGGTGTTGGCCGGCGCGAACCAGCACATCCGCACGGTGACCCCGGAGTCTTTGACGGTGCCGCGCAGCACACTCACGGTGCCGCGATGGTCGATCGCATCGGCCAGGGCTTTGAGGAATCGGCTACGGGCGGTCGATTCGCCGCCGTGCCGGGCGACCAACTGCGCCCAGGCCTTCGGCTGTGACGCCTGGACGTAGGCGATCACCTCGCCGGGAAACAGGCCGAGATCGCGGTCGTAGTCGCTCGACGCCACCGACCCCCAGCCATGGGCCAGGAGGTGGGCCTCGATATTGCCCTCGAACGTCGCTTCGGTGGTGTTGCTCATAGCTACTCCGGAATCGTCGAACCCGCGGTGGTCACATCCAGCTCCCCCGTCACCGCCGCAGTGATCAGGGAAGCCTTGTACTCGGCGAGGAGGTCGATGGACGTCATCAGCTGTGCACTCCGCTCACGGTTTTCGATCGTGCCGCGCTCCCAGTCGGCAACCAGCGCACGCTGTCTCGCCATCGGGATCACGGGAATTGGTACGCCGCGCACATCATCGCCCCGAATGTTGACCATCGAGTCCGACGTCCCTGTTGCTGCAAGGTGGAATCGATCTCTGGTGCGACGGGATTGACCGACAAGCGAGACGAACCGCGGCTCTACCCGATCGTCGATCTCCAGCCGCATAATCTTGTCGCAAAGAATGAGCCTGTCGCGTACCCCTTCCGGCACAACAGTGAAGTACCCGACACGATCAGGTGAATTCGCTCGCGTAACCAGCAGGTCACCCGGGAGCAGCCGGTACTCGAGCCGTGGACTGACATCATCCGGCAGTCGCTTGTTCTCCCGCTCCTGGAAGTGGCCGCGTTGCACCGCGCTCACCTTCACGACGCCCCATTCGCCTTCATCTGCTCCCGCAGAATCACATTGCGGACTCCATCCCTGCTCGATGCCAGTGACGAATGTCCCGAGCCGGACCCACGGAAGGTCCACAACCTGCAGCAAGAGATCATCGGCAATCGAATTCTGCGCTGTGGCCACGAGGTTCACCTGCTCGCGGCGGGCGGCGATGATCCGGTCGATCCGGGAGACCCGGTCGTCGAGGAAGTCCGCGATCCGCCGCTGCTCGTCCTCGGCCACCAGTGGCACCTCGATGCCCATCAACTCAGTCGGATTGATCGCCGGATAGCTGACACCCACGCTACGAGCCACGATTGAGTCGACAACCTGATCACTGCGGCAACAGTACGTCAGGTACCGGCCGTCCCCCGCGAGACTTCGCAAGATCGCAAAACCAGTACTGAATACGAGTGGGACCGATGTCTCGGGGACCGCTGCGATCGCCCGCAAATAGGTCCGCACTGTCGACACCAGAGTGTCTCCCGGCCCAGCCAATCGACGTGCACGACTAGGGGCCTGGTCGAAAGTGATCATCTCCGTCGGAATACTCACAGCTCCATTGCTGCTGACTGCCGAAATGTCTACATAGTGGAACTCAAATTCGGGTGAAGTACCGTCGCTTAGGATCTCTGGCCGAAGTGACGCCACATAGCGAAGTGGAGCAGTTGTCACAGCCCCAGCCCCTGCATCCAGCCCTGGATCTGTTCTTCCAAGTCCCTAATCTCGGCAGCGATCTCGGCAACGGGGCGGGGCGGCTGATAGACGTAGAACTGGCGGGTGAAGGGGATTTCGACGCCAATTTTGGTTTTGGCGTGGTCGATCCAGGCGTCGGGGACGTACGGGTGAATCTCGTCGCGCAGGTGCTGTTCGGCGGCCTGCGTCAGAACCTTGGCGCGGGCGGCGTCGTCGAGGTCGAAGAAGCCGGGCGGCACCGGAATGTTCTCCTGATCGCGCAGGTCGGGGTCGGGCTCGGCGCCGCCGCGTTTGGTGATGATCGGGGCGTCCGGGTCGGCGATCGCGCATGCTTTGGCGAAAGCCTTCTTGTCTTTGGCGGACAGATGCTTGACCTCGGCGAGCAGGGTCTTCTCGCTGGCAAAGGTGCGGCCGAGTAACCCTTCGACAAGCTCAGGGGGCGGGGACGGCTCAGGGAGCGGGGACGGCTCAGGGAGGAGGGACAGGGCTTCGGGGGTTACCTCCCAGCGGCGGCGGAGGGGGCGCTCCACCGTCACGCGCTGGAAGGCGAAGGCCTCGGGGGGCAGCACCTTGACCTTGGCGTCGTCGGCGAACTCGTCGGCGGCGCCGCCGTAGAGCTGCGCGATCTGCGTGATGGCGTCCGGGGTGAGTTCTTTGCGCTTGTCGCCCAACGACTTTCGCATCTTGCTACCCAGCTCGCGGGCATCGATCAAGCGGACCTTGCCGCGCATGCCGTCGCTCTTGCTGTTGCTCAGCACCCACACGTAGGTGGAGATTCCGGTGTTGTAGAACATCTGATCCGGGAGGGCGACTATGCCTTCGAGCCAGTCGTTCTCCAAGATCCAGCGGCGGATCTCCGACTCCCCCGAGCCGGCCGCGCCGGAGAACAGCGGCGACCCGGACAATACGATGCCGATACGCGAGCCGCCCGGCTTCATCTTGGCGATCATGTGCTGCAGAAACAGCAGCGAGCCGTCGGAGACACGTGGGGTGCCGGCCCCGAAGCGGCCGGTGAAGCCCAGCTTGTCGCGCTCGTCCTCGATCTTCTTGGCGTACGCCTTCCAGTTGACGCCGTAAGGCGGATTGGCCAGCAGAAAATCGAAACTCTGCCCGGCGAAGGCGTCGTCGGTCAGCGAATTGCCGTGCGCCATTTGCTTCGGATCGGTGTCTTGCAGCATCAGATCCGACTGGGCGATGGCCCAGGTCTCGGCGTTGAGTTCCTGGCCGTACACCTTGACCGTCGCGTCCGGGTTCGCCTCGGTGATGCCGTGCAAGGCGCCCATCAACATGCCACCCGTGCCGGCCGCGGGGTCGTAGACCGTGCGCACCGGCTTCGGGTTCTGCGTCAGCTCGTCGTGGGTGCGGCCCTGCAGCAGCAGGGCCACCATCAGGTCGATCACCTCGCGCGGCGTGTAGTGCTCACCCGCCGTCTCGTTGCTCATCTCGGAGAACTTGCGGAGCAGTTCTTCGAAGATGTAGCCCATCGCCTCGTTGCTCACGAAGTCCGGCCGCAAATCGAGGTCGGCGAAGTCGGCCAGGACCGGGTACAGGATGCCGGCGCGATCCATGCGGGCGATCTTGTCGTCGACGTTGTACGCCTCCAGCACCGCGTACGCGTCCGGAGACAGCCGTCGGATGTAGCTGGCGAGCTGTTCGGCCAGTTCTTTGTCGTTGGCCAGCATCGTCGGGAAGGTCAGCGGCGAGAGGCTGTAGAACCGTTGCCCGGCAGCACGTTTCAGGAGCAGATCGATGCCGCCGTCCGGAGCCTGCCCAAGGGTTTTGCGGTCCGGCTCCAGGGCACCGACGCGCACAGCCTCGTCGATCACCGCGTCCCGGGTCGGGGCGAGGACCGCGTCCATCCGGCGCAGCACCAGGAGCGGCAGCATCACCGATCCGTACTCGTGCTGTTTGAAGGTGCCGCGCAACTTGTCGGCGACCTTCCAGACGAATGCGACCTTGTCCGAAAAACCGACCGGCGCCATGCTGCCCCTTTGCTGTTAGGTGTTGTCCTGGAGCCTATGTTGCGGTGCCGACAGGGGGTGGTTTCGACACGGCTCAACCGGCGACAAGATCGGCTCCGACTGTGGGTGGTTTCGACACGGCTCAACCGGCGACAAGATCGGCTCCGACTGTGGGTGGTTTCGACACGGCTC
>NZ_JBAQWU010000392.1:0-13493 GCF_049299075.1 Gordonia sp. (in: high G+C Gram-positive bacteria) | reverse complement strand
GCGGAACCCGGACCGGCCCAGGCGTGCGATCTGGTCGGGCGTGCGGGCGAAGGTGAGGAACTCGGCGGTGGCCTCGGTAACGTACGCGGGGACGGCGCTCCCGCCCAGTGTGATCACCGGGTAGTCCAGTACCGGGGTGGGCCCATGCGGCTCGACGACCGCCAGTCGTGCGGAGTCGTCGTTCTTGGTGGATAGGTAGATTCGCTGCTCGCTGATCGGGACGGCGCGGACGGTGGCCGTTGCCGGGACGGTGGTGTCGGCGATCTCGGTGACTGCCGCCTCGGCCGAGCCGTCGCCGACGCGCGGCGGTGCCGACATGAGTTCGTTCATCGCGGTGGTGACTGCGGCGGTCGAGGCCTGTTCCGCGGTCAGCGGATCTGCCGTCGGGACGGTTGCGGCGGCGACGGCCAGGGCGGCGAGCGAGGTGGCGTCCGACTGCGGGCCCTGTGGCATGGCCAGCCGGAGGGATCCCCAACTGCTCCGTCCGTATTCGCCGAGTGAGTTCGCTCGGGTCAGTGACGGCAGGTCAGACCACGAGATCGCGCCGTCAGCGGCCGCCGCGATCTGAGTTTCCATCGCCAACCGGACTGGGGAGTAGACCAGCGATGTGGGCGTACCGGCGAGCGCAGACGGCTTGCCGACCTGCAAGGCGGCGGCCCAGATTGACGACTCGGGGATCCAGGCGCCCGGGTACACGCCGTAGGATTGGGCATCCCAGGTGTCGGCGCTCAGTCCTTCGAGCATGCCGCGCGCATCGACCGGGCGGACCTCGATCTCGATACAGCGGTTCCGGACGACCGGCGCGGTCGTATTGAACGCTGCGGCGCTCTCTTGCAGCGCGGGCGCGATCGCCGGATCGACGGCGACGCTGACTAGCCCGCGGCCTTCGTGGCACCCGGCGGACGTGCTGGGGCTGTCATTGACACGACCGGGCAGATCGCGCCACGCGAGGACAAGTGCCGTCACCAGTATCGCGGCGAGCACGCTCGCCAGCAGCGTGTTGCTCACCGGCTGACGCCGGCCGTCATTCTCGTGCGTCCCCACGACTGATCCCTTCGTCAGTTCTTCTGTCTATAGCAGGGAATGACGACCGAATGTGGGCGGCGCGCGGCAGCCGCGCCGAAAGTGCTTCGCCGGTGGCGGCGGTCCGGTCAGCGGGTGGGTGCCGCCGCGGCCGGGAACACGATCTGATTAACCGCCAGTACGGCCGCTGGCTCCGGGGCCGCCATGAGGTCACCGAGGTCGGGGAAGTCGACCGTCGCGGTGGCCTGGGGCAGTGGACCGGGCCCGCGGAAACCGGACTGGGTCAGCAGTGCCATCTGCTCGGGCTTGCGCAGGAAGGTGCGGAACTCGGAGATAGTGTCGGCCGCCCAGGCGGGGCTACCTGCAGGCAGCAGCATCGGGTAGTCCAGCACTGGGGTCTGGCCGCGCGGTCGGATGATCGCGACCTTCGCCGACGCATCCTCGCGGGTCGCCAGGAACAGGCGTTGCTCGCTGATCGGGACGGACCGAGTCGGCGCTGCGGCCAAGCTCGGTGCGGCCGCGATGGCGGTGACGGCGGCTTCGGCGCTGCCATCGCCCGAACGGGGCGGGTCGCGCATGATCTGGCGCAGACCGGACTGCACCTGCTCGGTCTCCACCTCACCTGCGGTGAGGGGTTCATTCCCCGCGGCCGTGTTGGCAGCGAAAGCTTGGGCGGCCAACGACGTCGCATCGGACTGCGGACCTTGTGGCATGGCCAGGCGCGCCGAACCCTGGATGGACGTATGTCCCCACGCAGCGAAGGCGTCCGCGTAGGTGAGGCCGGACATCTGAACCCACAGCACACGTCCGCCGGCCGCGGCCGCCAACTCGGGACGCACCGCGAACAGCACGGGGGAGGAGACGATCGATTGGGCGTCGCCAGCCAGTGCGTCCGGGGACGCCTGCGTCAACGCCGCCGCCCAGATGGACGATTCGGGAATCCACGCCGCGGGGCGCGGACCGCCACCGGATTCGGCGTCCCATTGCTCGGCGGCGAGACCGTCGAGGGTGGCCTTAGCGTCGGCGGCACGTACGGTCACCGTGACGCAGTGATCGCGCACCACCGGCGAGGTGGCGTTGTAGTTCTTGGCGATCTCGCTGACCATCGGCTCGATGCCCGGATCGACGACGACGGAGACGTCGTCGGCTCCCTCGAGGCAGCGTCCGGCCGCCGCCGCCTGATCGTTGTCGATCCGCTCGCCCAGCCCGCGCCAGGTGAGGAACCCGGCGACGGCGAGAACGACGACCAGAACGAGGGCGAGCAGCGGGCGGCTCACTAGCGCGCTGCTGCGGTTGGAACTGTGCGTACCCATGTGTTGTCTGTCTCTCCTTGAGAAACTCCGAGCCCGGACCTTGTGGTCCGGGCTCGGAGAATTCGTGCCGGTCAGGCGTTAGCGGCCTTATAGTCGCGGCGCGCCTGGTGCAGCAGCGGCTCAGTGTATCCGCTCGGCTGCGCGGCACCCTGCAGGATCAGATCGGTGGCCGCCTGGAAAGCGATGCCGTCGAAATCCGGGGCCATCGGCCGGTAGGTCGGGTCGCCCGCGTTCTGCCGGTCGACCACCGGTGCCATCCGCTTGAGTGCAGCGACGACGTCATCCTCGGTCACCACCTCGTGGCGCAGCCAGTTGGCCAGCAGCTGGCTCGAGATCCGCAGGGTGGCGCGGTCTTCCATGAGGCCGACGTCGTGGATGTCGGGCACTTTGGAGCAGCCGACGCCCTGATCGATCCAGCGCACCACATAGCCGAGGATGGACTGGCAGTTGTTGTCCAGTTCTTCGCGCTTCTGCTCGTCAGTCCAGTTCGGGTCGGCGGCCAGCGGGATGGTGAGGATGTCTTCCAGCTTGGCCGGATCACGTTTGGCGATCTCGTTCTGGCGCTCGAAGACGTCGATCTCGTGGTAGTGCGTGGCGTGCAGCGTGGCCGCAGTGGGCGAGGGCACCCACGCGGTGTTGGCGCCAGCCTTCGGGTGGGCGATCTTCTGCTCGAGCATGTCGGCCATCAGATCGGGCATCGCCCACATGCCCTTGCCGATCTGCGCCTTGTGCTGCAGGCCGGCGGCCAGTCCGGTGTCGACGTTCCAGTCCTCGTAGGTCTTGATCCACGTCTGCTGCTTCATATCGGCCTTGCGGACCATCGGCCCGGCCTCCATGGAGGTGTGGATCTCGTCGCCGGTGCGGTCCAGGAAGCCGGTGTTGATGAACACCACTCGCTCGGCGGCATTCTTGATGGCCGCCTTCAGGTTGGCGGTGGTGCGCCGCTCCTCGTCCATGATGCCGACCTTGAGGGTGTTGCGCGGCAGGCCAAGGACGTCCTCGACGCGACCGAACAGCTCGGCGGTGAACGCGACCTCGTCGGGGCCGTGCATCTTCGGCTTGACGATGTAGATCGACCCGGTGCGAGAGTTCTGCCGACCCTCCGGGCTCATGCCGTGGATACCGACGGCCGAGGTGATCAGGGCGTCCAGGATGCCCTCGGGGACCTCGTTGCCGTCGGCGTCGAGGATGGCCGGGTTGGTCATCAGGTGGCCGACATTGCGGACGAAGAGCAGGGAGCGGCCGTGCAGGCTCAGCGGCTGGCCGTCGCGCCCGGTGTAGGTGCGGTCCGGGTTGAGGACTCGGGTGAAGGTCTTGCCGCCCTTGGTCACGTCCTCGGCTAGATCGCCCTTGTTCAGGCCCAGCCAGTTGGTGTAGCCGAGCACTTTGTCCTCGGCATCGACCGCGGCGACCGAATCCTCGAAGTCCATGATCGTGGTGACCGCAGACTCCAGTACGACGTCCTTGATGCCCGCGGCATCGGTGGAGCCGATCGGGGAGCTCGGGTCGAACTGGACGTCGATGTACAGGCCGTTATGCCGCAGCAGGATCGACGTCGGGGCCGTCGCGTCGCCGGTGTAGCCAGCGAAAGCGCTCGGGTCGGCGAAGGTCGTGACCTCGGTGTCGTCGCCCAGGACGACGTTGACCTTCGCACCGTCGATCACGTAGCGGGTGGCGTCTGCGTGGCTGCCGGACTCCAGTGGCACGGCGGTGTCGAGGAAGTTCTTGGCCCAGGCGATCACCTTGTCGCCGCGGACCTTGTTGTATGACGTGCCCTTCTGCGCTCCGTCGGCTTCACTGATGGCGTCGGTGCCGTACAGCGCGTCGTAGAGCGAGCCCCAGCGGGCGTTCGAGGCGTTCAGTGCGAACCGGGCGTTGAGGACTGGGACCACCAGCTGCGGGCCCGCTGTCCCGGTGATCTCGGCATCGACGCCACTGGTGGTGATTTCGAAGTCGGCCGGCGGTTCGACGAGGTAGCCGATCTGCTTGAGGAAGTCGAGGTACGCGCCCTGGTCGACGGTGCCGGGGTGGTCGCGGTGCCACTGGTCGATCTTCGTCTGCAACTCGTCCCGCACCGCGAGTAGCTCGCGGTTGCGCGGCGCGAGGTCGTTGATGACGGCGGAGGCGCCGGTCCAGAACGCATCGGGCGTGACACCCGTCCCCGGCAACGCCTGCTCGTTGACGAAGTCGTACAGCACCGGCGCAACCTGCAATCCATGGACGGTGACGCGTTCAGTCATTTCCAACCCTCTCTCGCTGATGGTGATGATGAGGCCATCTTACTCGGACCTAACTCGGCGGTAACCGCAGGTTGTCGACGGCCGTCAGCGGCCGCACTACCCGGGAGCGAGTCACCTGCGTCGGTTCGTGGCGTCCCGCAGGTCGCCGACAAAGGCCTCGGCCAGATCGGCGAGGGCGATCACCCCGACCAGGGCGCCGCCGGGGTCCACCACGACGGCAAGGTGGGCGCGGGCTCGGCGCAGCAAGACGCTGGCTTCGTCGAGCGGGGTGTCGGCGGCGATACGCGGCAGCGGCCGGATCTTGTCGCTACCGAGGATACTGTCCGGGCCGAGGCGATCGTCGAGGATGTCGTCGAGCACATCCTTGAGGTGGAGGTAGCCGATGTAGGCGCCATCAAGACCGAGGACCGGGAACCTGGAGAAGCCGGTGTCGCGGACCGCGCGCTCCACGGTGCCCAGACGCGGGCCGAGTCGGCCGGTGCTCCGGTCGACGGCCGCCTGCACGGTCCGCACCTCCCGCAACGGGATCATTACCTCGGTGGCCGTGCGCTCGACAGTGGCCAGGGCTCGGGTCAGGCGCTCGTGCTCCTCGGCATCGAGCAAGCCGAGATCGCGTGACTCAGCGATCATCTGGGCCAGTTCGGTTTCGGTGACAGTCGAGGACACTTCGTCCTTCGGCTCGACGCCGAACAGCCGCAGCGTGCCGTTGGCCAGTGCGTTGTAGAACCAGATCACCGGACGGACGATCTTGATGAATAGCAATTGCGCTGGGATCAACATCATGGCGGCACGTTCCGGACCGGCCAGCGCGATGTTCTTCGGAACCATTTCGCCGAGGAGAATGTGCAGGACCACTACCAAGCCCAGGGCCACCACGAACGAGATCGGATGCAGCAAGGCAGCTGGCACGCTCATCCAGTGCAGCGGCTTCTCCAGCAGGTGCGCGATGGCGGGTTCACCGACGCGGCCGAGCAGGATCGAGCAGATCGTAATACCCAGCTGAGAACCGGCAAGCATCAGCGACAACTGTTCGCTCGCCTTGATCACCGTCCGGGCGCGCTTCTTGCCGGACTCTTCGAGTGCGACGAGGCGGTCGCGGCGCGCGGCGATCAGCGCGAACTCAGCGCCGACAAAAAAAGCATTGGCCGCTAGCAGTACAAGGGTGAGGACCACCCCCCAGAGGTCACCCATCGCTGCCTCCCGACGAAGCGCTGGCTGCCGGTGCCTGATCTGCCGGCGTCGGGTCGATCGGGGTCAGCCAGACCGCGTCGACGCGACGTCCATCCATGGCGACGACGGTGGCGCGCCACGCGGTTTCCGGTGGTGCGTCGGGGTCCGGTGGGATCGGTCGCAGCGGCAGATCGATGATGTTCCCCACCTCGGGAATGGTGCCGAGTAGGTACATCACTTGGCCGCCGAGCGTCTCGTACGGCCCCTCGGGCGCGTGGTAACCGATCGCATCGGTCACCTCGTCGTTGCGGAGTAGCCCGGCGCAGCGGAATCCGTTGCCGACGCGCGTCACCTCGGACTCTTCGTCATCGTGCTCGTCGGTGACGTTGCCGAGGATCTCTTCGATCAGGTCCTCGGAGGTGACGATGCCCGCGGTGCCGCCGTATTCGTCGACGACCACGCAAATTTCCAGGCCGTCGGCTTTGATTCGTTCCATCAGCGCGTCGCCGTCAAGACTGTCGGGGACACGGGTCACCGGGCGCGCCAGCGAGCGCAATGAGGTGGTCGCCTGCGCCTGCGGCGGCACCGTGAAGGACTGTTTGATGTGGACGACGCCGACCAAATTGTCCAGGTCGCCGTCATCGGCGATCAGAAAGCGGGAGTGGCCGGTCTCCGAGGCTGCCGAGACCAGGTCGCGGACGGTGTCGCTGGGCTCCAGCGACTGCACGCGCACCCGCGGCGTCATCAGGTCGTCGGCGTGCAGGGAGCCGAAGCGCAGCGAACGGTCGACCAGGGTTGCGGTATCGGCGTCGAGGGCGCCGCGCAACGCGGAATTTCGTACCAGCGCACCGAGTTCGGCCGCGCTGCGCGCCGAACCTAGTTCTTCGGTCGGCTCCACACCGAGCTTGCGAACCACGGCGTTGGCGGTGCCGTTCAGACCGACAATCGCCGGTTTGAACAGGGTGGAGAACGCAATCATCGCCCCCGAAGTGGCGCGGGCGGTGGCCAGCGGTGTGGTGATCGCCAGGTTCTTGGGGATTAGCTCACCGAGCACCATCGAGAGGGAGGTCGCGATGATGAGCGCAAGGGCCAAGGAGATCCCGCTGGTAGCCCCCGCCGACAACGGGAAGTGCGTTAAGACGGGATCGATGAGTTGGGCGAGCACAGGTTCGGCGAGATAGCCGGTGATCAGGGTAGTGATGGTGATGCCAAGCTGCGCGCCGGAGAGCTGAAAGGTCAGCGTCCGGTGGGCGCGGGCGACGGTCCGCGCGCGCCGGTCACCGCGCCGGGCAATGTCGTCGTTGACGGTAGACCGCTCCAGTGCGGTGAGGGAGAACTCGGAGGCGACGAACAGTGCCGTGCCGAGGGTCAGCGCGAGAAAGCCGGCGAGTTTGCCGACGATCAGCAAGATTTCCACGAGGAAGGCTCACCAACCCCCGGGCAGCGGTCGACCTTCGGCGAAGCCCGCCGCGGACTGAACACCGAGAATCACCTTGTCGTGGAGCTCAGTGAGATCGCGGGCGCCGGTGTACGTGGCGGTGCTCCGCAGACCTGAGCAGATGTGGTCGATCAGGTCCTCCACGCTCGGACGGTCCGGATCGATCCGGATACGCGACGACGAGATGCCCTCTTCGAACAGTGTTTTGCGAGCGCGATCGTAGGCCTCGTCGGCCGTCGATCGAGCGGCGACGGCGCGCTTGGAGGCCATACCGAAACTGACCTTGAACTCCCCGTCGGCGTCGGTCTGCAGATCGCCAGGAGACTCGTAGGTTCCGGCAAACCAGGAACCGATCATCACGTTCGATGCTCCCGCGGCGAGGGCCAACGCCACATCGCGCGGATGCCGTACCCCGCCGTCTGCCCACACCGACGCGCCGAGTTCGGTTGCGGTAGCGGCGCATTCGGCAACGGCGGAGAACTGCGGACGGCCCACGCCGGTCATCATACGGGTGGTGCACATCGCGCCCGGTCCGACGCCGACCTTCACGATCGACGCCCCGGCGTTGACCAGATCACTGGTGCCTGCGGCGGAGACGACGTTGCCTGCGGCAATCGGTACGCCCAGTTCAGCAGCGGCGATCGCCGACAGGGCGGAGAGCATTTTGGCTTGGTGCCCGTGCGCGGTGTCGACGACCAGGAGATCGGTGCCCGCCGCAACCAGGGCGCGGGCCTTACCGACGACGTCGCCGTTGATTCCGACGGCGGTGGCGATGCGCAGGCGATTATGCGCATCGGTGTTGGGGCGATAGATACCCGCACGCAGCGCGCCGACCCGGCTCAGCACCCCGGTGAGCTGGCCCTCGGCATCGACCAGCACCGCCAGATCGGTGTTCGCGTCGCTGAGGGTGTCGAAGACGGTCCGGGGCGCGGTGGTGTCGGGCAGCAGCACCGGGATGGGGAGCAGCGACAGGCTCAATTCGCTAAACATGTCCAGATCGCTGCCGTGGGCGCGCGGGATCAGGCCGATCGGACGGCCGTCGTTGTCAACCACTACCGCGTACCCGTGCGCCCGTTTGGGAATCAGCGCTTGCGCGTGGGCCATCAGGTCGTGCGGACCGAGGACGACAGGCGTGTCGGCCACCAGGTTGCGCGATTTGACGTACGCGATGGTGTCGGCGGCCGCATCGTCCGGGACGTCCTGGGGGAGCACCACGATGCCGCCGCGGCGGGCCACCGTCTCGGCCATCCGTTTGCCGGCGACGGCGGTCATGTTGGCGACCACGACCGGAATGGTGGTGCCGGAGCCGTCGTGGGTGGAGATGTCGACGTCGAACCGGGAGGCGACCGCGGAACGGTTGGGAACGATGAACAGGTCGTCGTAGGTCAGATCGTGGTCAGGCTCATGGCCGGACAGAAAGCGCACGGTGGAACCTTTCGTGAGCGGACCGGGCCGCGGCTGGGGTAGTGAGCGGGGAGCTAACGGCTGAGTTCGGTCAGCCAGGGAAGGGCGACGGCGACCGTCGGAATGACTAGCAGGGCGGCGGCTATCGCGTACGCGGTTGCCGATAGTGAGCGCAGCGTTTCGGGGGCAGGTGGGTCCGTCAGACGTCGGATGCGGGCCACGGTGGTGGGTCCGCCGACCGCCATGGCGCCGCTCGGGGCGATGGCGTCGGCGCAGGCGAACAGTGCACGACCCACTGACGTCCGGCCGGTGACGCGGACAGCCTGGTCGTCGGCGAGCGCCTCGGCGAGCAGGCGCACGGCCGCGAGCGCGGACTCCGACCGCACCCAGCGGGGGAATGCCGCGTGCAGGGCGAGGAACGCTTCCAGAACCAGGTCGTGCCGGGCGCGCAGATGGGCGCGTTCGTGCTCGATCACCGCAGCGAGTTGGTCGAGGGAGAGTCGGTCGAGCACGCCTTCGGAAAGGACGACGCGTGAGCGCAGGCCGGGCAGACAGTAGGCCATGGGTGTCGGAACGTCGAGCACGCGGATATCGCTGCCTGCGGCGCGGCGCAGTTCGGCGCGGTCAAGTAGGTCGATGAGTTCGCGGTGGTGCCTGCGGCGGGTCCGGGTCCGGAACCCGGTGGCGGTCACGGTGACCAGGAGTCGTGACCCGATCAGCACGGTGGCGGCAAATACCAGCGCGCAGAGCGACCAGGTGAACCAGCCGAGGCGGGAAATTTGTGCGGCGGGAGTGGCGGTGAGCGGTCCGCCCGAACCGATGGCCAACAGATTGATCGCGATCACCAGTCCGGTACTGAAGGCGGAGAGCACGGCGGTCAACGCGATCGCTTGCCACAGCGTCATCGCTGCGCGGGGAACGTACAGCGGCCATTCGGCACGGGCCAGGGCGGCGGGGAGTGGACCGGCCAACGCGAGCGCGAGGACACCGAACAGCAGGGCGGTCATCAGGGCATCCTCGCGGGGCTGGTGGTCAGATGTTCGTGGGCGTGCTGTCGTCCACAATAGGCAATGAGGTCGAGTGAGGAAGGTCGCACTCGGAAGTTCGCGTCAGCTGACTGCGGGGTTGGCGGCTTCCAGCTCGTCCAGTGCCTCGCGCAGGGCTGCGATCTCGTCGGCGTCGACGCGGCCGACGAAGGAGACCAGCGCTGCGTGTCGGGACCCGGGAGCATGCGCGGCGTGCAGTGCATCGACCATCAGGCTGGCGACCAGGTCTTCGTGTGGACGGGTCGCGGCATAGCGGTGCGCGCGGTCGGCGCGAATCTGGGTGACTAGGTCTTTCTTTGCTAGACGCTGGAGCACTGTCATCACCGTGGTGTAAGCGAGCGACCGGGTCTTGGCTAGTTCGGCATGCACCTCGCGGACGGTCTGCGGAGCAGGAGAGGCCCATAAAGTGTCCATCACGGCGCGTTCGAGTTCGCCCAAGCCGTTCATCTTTTTCATACTACGCACGCTCCCGACATGGTCGTCTGTTCGCCTATCTCGTCAACGACTGGCGGGGACGGGATGTTCCCGTGCGATCGCCAGGCCGTCTGGCCTTGGGTTATTCCGAGGAATTGACACCAGGGTAAGGTTAGCCTACATTATCAATCAGGGATCGAGCGAGTGTCCTGAGGGCTGCAGAGACCCCCGATCCTCGGCAACGATGGCCCCCGGAACTACGGTCCCGGGGGCCATCGTTGTGTGTGGCGTGGCAGGGTGAGATCCATGGCTAACAATGACGTCAATGGCAATGAAATCAACGAGCTCAACAGCGTCGGGCTGGACAAGCTACTCGGCGTGCAGATGGTGCAGGCCACCGGCGACGGTGTCACGGCGACGCTGACCATCACACCCGACCACCATCAGCCGTTCGGTATCACGCACGGCGGTGTGTACTGCGCGGTCGCCGAGAGCGCGGCGAGCATCAGCGGGTACTGCTGGTTGCAGGAACAGGGATTGGGCGGCGTTGCCGTCGGCGCCAACAACAGCACCGACTTCCTGCGTTCGATCAGCACCGGCACACTGCATATCAGCACGACACCCATCCACCGCGGGCGGCGCCAGCAGCTATGGCAGGTCGATATGGTCGACGACGATGGCCGGTTGATCGCCCAGTCCCGAGTGCGTTTGCAGAACCTCGAGGGCCCCGGACGCTAACTGGCGCACATCGGCGGTCGTCAGGCGTCGGGGGCGACGGCCTCCGACGCCGTGTCGGCGGCCCGTCGTTCCTTGTGTTCGGCCTCGGCGACACGCAGTCGTTCGAGGTAGGTCAGCTCCTTGAGGGCCGAGCGGGCGTACACCTGCTGCTCGGTGATCGCCAACTGCGTGCGGCCGCGCGTGGAGAAGGCGAAGAACCAGTTGACGAGGGTATTCAACCGGTTGCGGTAGCCCACCAGATACACCAGGTGCAGGGCGAGCCAGCCGAGCCAGGCGAAGTAGCCCTCAGTCTCGAACTTCTTCTTGGTGCCCGGGATCGGCACCTGCATCACCGCGCTGAACCGGGAGACAGTGGCCATCGAGCCCTTGTCGAAGTAGCTGAACGGGGTGCGCTGTTCGGGCGTCTGGCCGCGGGTGATCTCGGCTTTGATGGCATCGGCGGCGTAGCGGCCACCTTGGATGGCGCCCTGCGCGACACCCGGTACGCCGTCGACGGCCATCATGTCGCCGACGACGAAGAGATTCGGGTAACCGGGCACGGCCAGGTCCGGGCCCACCTTGACCCGGCCGGCTCGGTCGAGTTCCACCCCGGTCTTCTCCTGCAGCACCGAACCCAGGCCGCTGGCCTGGACGCCGGCCGACCACACCTTGCACTGGCTCTCGATACGGCGCTCGGTGCCGTCCTTGCCACGCACGGTCAGGCCGTCGTAGTCGAGGTCGGTGACCATGGCGTTGAGCTGAATCTCTACGCCGAGCTTCTCCAGACGCTTGACGGCCTTCGCGCCCAGCTTCTCGCCGAACGGCGCCAAGACGGCGGGGGCGGCGTCGAGCAGAATGACGCGAGCATTTGTCGGGTCGATGTTGCGGAATGCGCCCTTGAGGGTTTTATCGCTCATCTCGGCGATCTGCCCGGCCATTTCGACGCCCGTCGGTCCCGCGCCCACGACGACGAAGGTCATCAGCTTCTGCTGCTCGACCGGGTCGTGCGAGAGTTCGGCCTGCTCGAAGGCGCCCAAGATACGGCCGCGCAGTTCGAGTGCGTGGTCGATGGTCTTCATACCCGGGGCGTATTCGGCGAAATGGTCGTTGCCGAAGTACGACTGGTCCGCGCCAGCGGCGATGATCAGATCGTCGTAGGGGAGGTCAGTCACGCGCTCGAGCAGCTGGGAGCGCACGATCTGATTCTCGACATCGATGTCGAATACCTCGCCGAGTAGGACCTGCGTGTTCTTCTGCTTCTGCAGCACCACGCGGGTGGCCGGGGCGATCTCGCCTTCGGCGACGATACCGGTCGCGAGCTGGTAGAGCATCGGCTGGAAAAGGTGACTGGTGGTCTTGGCGACGAGGGTGACGTCGCAGTCGGCCTTTTTGAGGCGTTGCGCAGCAAACAGGCCGCCGAAGCCAGAGCCGACGATGACGACTTGGCGGCGGCGCGGCGTGTCGGTACGGGGGACGGTCATCGGAAGACTCTCCTGGTGCAAGGGGCAGCGGGTACGGGGCCTGGCGGACACTCGGCGATCTGACGAAAGTCGAATCACCTCAGTTACGGTAGCGCGTACCGGTCAGGCCGTCATACCGGAACGCGATGTGGGCGGGGCGGTCGCCGATACCGCAGCTCCGCGTCCGCGTCCGACGGCCCACACCGAGCGCAGAATCTCGTATTCCAGGCAGGCGTCACGTCGAGTCAGCGCCGCCGCATCGGTATCGGCGGCAAGCCGCATACCGAGGGCCTCGAGTACCCGCCGCGACGCGTGATGATCGACGTCGGTGCCTGCGAAGATCCGGGTGGTGGGGGTGGAGGTGAAGATCGCCGCGATCAGCGCGCTCGCAGCTTCACGGGCCAGGCCGTGACCCCAGGTCTCGCGCCGTAAGCGGTAGCTCAACTCGAGCTCAAGGGCGCCGCTGTGGCGCGGTGTCCGCATCTGGACCCAGCCAACGAAGGCCATCGTATGAGCGTCGAAGGCCAGCCACATCCCGGTGCCGTATTCCTGCTGTTGCAACTGCATGCGGGGGATCACCCAGTCGGCCACCCGCGCCGTCGGCGTGGGTACGCCGCCGCTGACGAATCGCATCACCTCAGCATCGGCGTCGAGAGCGGCCAACAGATCGACGTCGGCGGCGTCAACGGGCCGCAGCAGCAGCCGAGATGTGAACAGGTGCACCTGCCTCACTTTAGTTGAGCCAGGTACCGGTTCGCTGGGAGCGTGAGTTAGCGTGCAGGGCGTGTCGAACTCTGAAGTTCCCGCCGAGCCTGTCGTCGTTGAACTCGCGCTGCGGTGGGGTGATATGGATGCCCTCGGCCACGTGAACAACGTGCAGATCGCCCGGCTGTTCGAGGAAGCGCGAGTCCGCGCCATGCGCGTCTGGTTCGGCGAGGCGAGCCCGGACGGAATCCTGATGCTCCTGGCTCGCCAGGAGATCGAGTTCACTTCGATGCTCCATTATTCGCCGGAGCCGGTCCGAGGGGAGGTCTGGGTGTCGCGGATCGGTGGGCGCTCGTGCGACTTCGCCAGCCGACTTCTCGACCCACACGGCGGCGTCGCCGCGCTCTGCGAGACGACTCTGGTCGTTGTCGATGCGGTGTCCGGCGGCTCGCGGGACATTCCCGAAGGGCTGCGGCGAGTGCTCGAAACGCAGCGCCGGGAGCCGGTGGCATTCCGTCGGCGCTGATTGTCCGAACCCGTCGCTAGGATCAGCACAGCGGAGT